>JAYUSP010000329.1:0-4534 GCA_043755615.1 Betaproteobacteria bacterium | reverse complement strand
CAGCACGAAGTCAACCGCCTCGGGTGCCGCATTGACCAGCAGCATCAGCGCCGGTTCGTGGCCACCGGGTGAATAGATGGTTATCGCCAGCGCACGCTGGTGGGTGTCGTGCCAGTCGGCTTCAGACAGGGCGCTGCCGTCGGGTTGGCGCCACTCGATCCCGGCGCTGCCTGAAGCGTCTTGTGCGCCGTCATACCAAGCCGCACGCAAGGGCCGCAAGTCGCGGCGCAGCTTGAGCAGGCCTGCGGTGAAATCGATCAGCGCCTCGTCGGCGGTCGACCAGTCGATCCAGCTCGTGCGGTTGTCCTGGCAATAGGCGTTGTTGTTGCCGCCTTGAGAGTGGCCGAGTTCGTCACCGGCGGCGAGCATCGGCGTGCCCTGCGCGAGCACCATGCAGCCGAGCAGCGCGCGCTGCAACGCGGCGCGGCGCTGGTTCACTGCCGCGTCGGTTGACGGGCCTTCGTGGCCACCATTGGCGGCCAGGTTATGAGCATGCCCGTCGTGGTTGTTTTCGCCATTCGCCTGGTTGTGGCGGCGGCTGTAGCTGACCAGGTCGCGCAGCGTAAAACCGTCGTGCGCGGCGACGAAGTTCACCGATGCTGCGGGGCTGCGGCCGGGTTTGCGAAACCGCTCGGCGCTTGCCGTCAGCACATTCGCCAGCGCACCGCGGTGGCTGGCGTGGCCGAGCCAGAAAGCCCGCATGGTGTCGCGAAAGCGGTCGTTCCATTCGAGCCAGCTTGGCGGGAAGTCGCCAAGGCGATAGCCACCATGCCCGAGATCCCAGGGCTCGGCGATGAGCTTGGTGCCGGCAAGCACCGGGTCTTGCGCGATCGCCTGGAAAAACGCCGCCCGGTTGTCAAAACCATGGTCGCCGCGGCCGAGCACCGGCGCCAGATCGAAGCGAAAGCCGTCGACGTGGTAATCGCTGACCCAGTGGCGCAGGCTGTCCATCACCATCTGCAGCATCGCGGGCTGGCGGATGTCGAACGTGTTGCCGCAGCCGGTGATGTTCTCAAGCGTGCCGCGGTCCTGCGGCGATGCGCGGTACCAGGCTCGGTTGTCCAACCCGCGCCAGCTCAAGGTCGGGCCGTGCGCGTCGCTCTCGGCGCTGTGGTTGAAGACCACATCCAGGATCACCTCGATGCCTGCGGCGTGCAGCTTTTGCACCATGCGCCGGAACTCGTCGCGCGCGGCGCGTCCCCAGCTGCCCAGATCCACGGGAGTCGACGCATAACGCGGCTCCGGGCAGAAAAATCCGATCGTGTTGTAGCCCCAGTAGTTGCTCAAGGCCAGCCCGGCCAGACGCTGCTCGTCCAGGTGCTGGTGCACCGGCAGCAGACTCACCGCGGTGATGCCCAGGCGCTGCAGGTGCGCGATCGCGGCGTCACTGGCCAGGCCGGCGTAACTGCCGCGGATGCTTGCCGGCACGCCGGGATGCAGCATCGTGAAACCGCGCACATGCAGCTCGTAGAGCACGCTGTCGTCGATCGGGCGCTGCAGCGGCTGGTCACCCTGCCAGTCGAAGTCATCGTCGACCACGCGACCTTTGAGCGCGTGCGCGGCGTTGTCGCTTGGGTCGTCCGCAAAGTGCTCACGACGCCATTCGAACGCGCCGACGATCTCGCGCGCCCAGGGGTCGAGCAGCAGCTTGTTCGGGCTGAAGCGATGACCTTCGCCCGGTGCCCAGGGGCCGTGGGCACGAAAGCCGTACACCGCACCCGCCGCGGCGCCGACCAAAAAACCGTGCCAGATATCGCCGCTGCGCTGGGTCAGCGGCAAGCGCTGCAATTCGTGCGCGCCGCTGGCGTCGAACAGGCACAGATCGATGGCCTCGGCATGCGTTGAGAAGACCGCGAAGTTGACGCCGCCCGGCTGCACCGAAGCGCCCATCGGCCAGGGCCGCCCGGGGCCCAGCACCGGGCCCGTGGTTTCAGCCCCGCGACGGGACATGCCAGATGTCGCGGGTGTATTCGCTGATCGTGCGGTCCGACGAAAAAGCGCCCATGCCGGCGATATTGGCGATCGCCTTTTGCGCCCACGCATGGGGCTCGCGGAAGAGATCGTCGACGCGCCGCTGCGCCGCGACATAACTGTCGAAATCAGCGAGCAACAGGTAGTGGTCGGAGTGGATCAGCGCATCGACAAGGCCACGGTAGCGCGCCGGCTCGTCTGACGAAAACGTGCCGTCGCCTATGGCGTTGAGCACCGCGCGCAGTGCGGCGTTGGTTTCAATGATGTCCTGCGGCCGATAACCGGCAGCACGCTGCGCAGCGACCTCGGGTGTCTTCAGGCCGAAGATGAATATGTTGTCGTCGCCCACCTGCTGGCGGATCTCGATGTTCGCGCCGTCGTCGGTGCCGATGGTCAGCGCGCCATTGAGCGAGAGTTTCATATTGCCGGTGCCCGACGCTTCGGTGCCCGCCGTCGAGATCTGCTCCGACAAATCGGCTGCCGGCATGATCAGTTCGGCCAGCGAAACGCTGTAGTTCGGCAGGAACACCAGCTTCAGCCGGCCGGCGACGACGGGGTCGTGGTTGATCACGCTGCCGACATCGTGGATCAGCCTGATGATCTGCTTGGCCATGTGGTAACTCGACGCTGCCTTGCCGGCAAAGATCACCGTGCGCGGCACCCAGTCGGCTGTGGGCCGGGCCAGGATCGCCTGCCAGCGTGCAACGACATGCAGCACGTTGAGCAGCTGGCGCTTGTATTCGTGGATGCGCTTGACCTGCACGTCGAACAGACTCGCCGGGTCGACGACGATGCCGGTCGCGGCTTCGACGTGGCGCGCCAGGCGCACCTTGTTGTCGTGTTTGACCTTGCTGAAGCTGCGGCGAAAGGCACTTGAGTCGGCATGCTGCTGAAGGCCGCGCAAGGCAGCGAGATCGCGTCGCCAGCCGCTGCCGATGCTGCTGTCGATCAAGGCCGCCAGGCCCGGGTTGGCCTGCGCCAGCCAGCGCCGCGGTGTCACGCCGTTGGTGATATTGATGAAGCGCTCGGGGAACAGGCTCGCAAAGTCGGCAAAGATGGTACCCACCAGCAGCTCTGAATGCAGCGCCGAAACGCCATTCACGCGATGGCTGCCGACGATCGACAAATGCGCCATGCGCACCCTGCGCTCGCCACTTTCGTCGATCAGCGACAGGCGCGACAAAAAGCCGCCGTCACCCGGCCGCTGCAGCGCCGCGGCGGCAAGAAAATCGTGGTTGATGCGGTAGATGATGTCCATGTGCCGCGGCAGCACCTGTTGCATCAGCGCCACCGGCCAGGTCTCCAGCGCCTCGGGCATCAGGGTGTGGTTGGTGTAGCTGAAAACGGCGCAGGTCTGCGTCCAGGCCGAGCCCCAGGCAAAACCATGTTTGTCGATCAACAGCCGCATCAGTTCGGCGACACCGATCGCCGGATGCGTATCGTTGAGATGGATCGCGACGCGGTCCGCCAGATTCGCCAGCGTGCCGTGTTCGGCCAGGTGCCGCGCCAGGATGTCCTGGATCGACGCCGAGGTGAAAAAATACTCCTGTTTCAGGCGCAGCTCGCGCCCGGCCGGTGTGCTGTCGTTCGGGTACAGCACCCACGAGATGTGCTCGAAAGCGTTCTTGAACTCTGCCGCGCGGGCGTAGTCGCCGCTATTGAAAGCGTGCAGGTCGATGTGCACCGGCGCCGCCGATTTCCACAACCGCAGCGTGCTGACGCGCTCGGTGCCGTGGCCGGGCACCACCATGTCGAAGGCCTTGGCATTGACCTCGAGCGCATGTCGCCAGGTCGGCGGCTGACCGGCAGCGGCAGGCGCTTCGACATGGCCACCAAAACATACCGGATAGGCCAGTCCGACGCGGGGAAACTCCCAGGGCGTGCCATCTTCGAGCCAGGAGTCGGGATGTTCGATCTGCCGGCCACCGGTGATCGACTGCGCAAACATGCCGTATTCGTAGCGGATGCCGTAGCCAAACGAGGGCAGGCCGAGCGTGGCCATCGAATCCAGAAAACACGCCGCGAGCCGGCCGAGGCCGCCATTGCCCAAAGCCGCATCGGCTTCCTCGGCAGCGATGTCCTCCATCGTCGCCGTGTGGCGTTGCACGGCGGCCTGCGCGTCGGCCGTCAGATCGAGCGCGGACAGCGCGTTGCCCAGCGTGCGGCCGATCAAAAACTCCATCGACAGGTAGTGCACCCGGCGCGCCTTGGCCACGCGGTCGGCCTCGTCACCGGCCACCCAGCGCCGCGACAATTGCTCGCGCGCGAGTTGCGCCACGGCGCGCATCAGTTCGGCGGGCGCGGCACGGGCGGGGGATACCCCGACGCTGTTGAGCAACTGGCGGTCCACCGCCACCGGCAGGGCGCAGAGCGGCGCATCCGCGTCGTCGCTCGGGGGCGACGCGGCCAGCGGCTTGGTCTTGGAGATGATCATGGGTGCGTCGCGCCCGAAGTGGTCCCAGCCCGATTCTGCCGTGCGCGCGGCGTTGTCGATTGGGGGAGTTGGCCTGCCATGGGCCGGCAATTTCGGGCATGCTTGAAGCGTCTTTCGCTGCCCAGCCGG
>JAYUSP010000328.1:0-4547 GCA_043755615.1 Betaproteobacteria bacterium | reverse complement strand
ACGCCGGGCTGGCCAGGAAAACCGCGGCGCCGTGCAGGTCGCGCAACTCACCGGCGCGGCCGACGGCAGTCTGCGCACTGATCAACTGCATGCGCTGCGGGTCGTTGAATACGGCACCGGTGAGTGCGGTCGGAAAGAACCCCGGCGCGATGGCGTTGGCGGTGATGCCCTGGCCCGACCAGGCCTCGGCCATCGCCCGCACGAGCTGCGCCACGCCACCCTTGGCCGTGCCATACGGCAGGCTGTTGGCAAAAGCGCGCACCGACTGCAGCGAGGCGATGCAGATGATGCGGCCCCAGCCGCGTTCGGCCATCGCGGGTACGAGCGCGCGCGAGAGAAAGAAGGGCGCCGCGAGCATCACGTCGAGCTGCTCGTCCCAACTGGCATCGCTGATCTCGGCGACCGGCTGGCGATGGTTCATGCCGGCGGCGTGGACGACGATATCGGGCGCGCCAAAAGCCGCGGCGCATTCGGCGGCGACGCGCACCAGGCAGCCGCGGTCGGCGAGGTCGGCGGCCACAAATGCCGCGCTGGCGCCGGCGGCTTGCAACTTCGCGCAGGCCTGCTGCAAGAGGGCCTCGCGGCGGCCGCAGAGCACCACCGCGGCGCCCGCGCCGGCCAGCGCCTCGGCAACGCTCAAGCCAATGCCCGAGGCGCCGCCGGTGACCAGCGCGACCTTGCCCGCCAGCGAGAACATTTTTGCGGGATCGGGCAGCGCTGACATCTCACGCTCAGGTTTCGATCGACGACAGGGCGAACCGCACGATCGCGCCGACCGCCGCGCAGTCGCCTTGCGTCAGCGTCAGTGGCAGGCGCATGTCGCACAGGCTGCCGAGCACGCGCTCGGCATTGGGCAGCGACTGCGGCTCGCCGAAGTAGCGCCAATGGCTCCAGACGCTGGTGAAACCAACCGGCTCGTCGGCACCGAACCATTTGATGTGCAGACCGCGTTCGGCGCAGGTGACGATGAACCGCGCGACCTGCTCGCGCGACCGGTCGACCAGCGAGAACTGGATCGAGCTGGCTACGTACTGCTCTTGCGCCGGGCGATGTGGCAGGCGCAGCCGAGGCGCGCCTTGCAGCGCCGCGGCGATCCAGGCGTAGCGCTGATTCCAGCGCTTGCAGCGACCGGCCAGCACGCTGCCGAGTTGTGGCCGGGCGACTGCGGCGGCGAGGTTGCTCATGCGCAGGCTGAAGTTGGGCGTTAGATATTTCCAGCGCTCAAAAACTTCATCGGCCGGCCGCGCCAGATGGGACGCATAGAGCATGTAGCTGCCGGAAAAAAGGATTGCCTGCGCGGCGATATCCTCGTCGTCGGTGACGAGCAAACCGCCTTCGCCGCTGTTGGCGTGTTTGTAGCTTTGCAGGCTGAAACACCCGGCGCGGCCCCAGGTGCCGGTGGCCCGGTGGCCCCAAGCCGCGCCCATCGTGTGCGCGCAGTCTTCGATGATCTGGATGCCGTGGCGCTGGCAGATCGACGTCAGCGCGTGCATGTCGCAGATATGGCCGCGCATATGCGACAGCAGCAGCGTCGTGGCGCCACTCGCCGCCGCCTTGCGGTCGAGGTCGTCGAGGTCGATGGTGTAGTCGTCGGTCACGTCGACGAGCACCGGCCGCGCGCCGGCGTGGGCGATCGCCCCCGGCACCGGCGCCAGCGTGAAGCAATTCGACAGCACCGCGTCGCCCGGCTTCACGCCAGCGGCTTTCAGGGCCACGAACATCGTGGAGCCGCAGGAGTTGAGCGCGACGCAATATTTGACGCCTAGCTCAGACGCAAACTCGGCTTCGAGCGCCGAGACTTCGCTCGGCTTGCCGCCGGTTTCGCCATATCGGTGCAGCTTGCCGCTGGCCATCAAGGTCAGCGCGGCGTCGACCCCCGCGGGCGGGATCGGCTCCTGCTGCGACAGGTCGAGATCAAGCCTGGACGTGCTCACCAAACATCCTTCAAGAACGGTGCCCGTCGAGCGTGCCGAGGTCGAACGTTTCTTGCGGGTAGTACTTGTGCAGCCGCACGTCGCCGGTGCGCGCATGGCCTTCCATGCCTTCGAGCCGGGAGATGCGCGCGGCCACCTGGCCGACGGTGCGCGACGCGTCGCGGGTCAGCCGCTGCCAGGTCACGGTTTTGATGAACTTGCCGACGTACAGGCCGCCGGTATAGCGTGCCGCACCCTTGGTCGGCAGGATGTGATTCGGGCCGCTGCACTTGTCGCCATAGGCCACGGTGGTTTCTTCGCCCAGGAACAGCGAACCGTAATTGCTGAGGCTGGCGAGCCACCAGTCCAGGTCGGCGGCCATGACCTGCAAGTGCTCGCTGGCGTAGCGGTCGCTGATGGTCACGATCTCCTCGCGCGTGTCGCAAAGCACGACTTCGGCGTAGTCGCGCCAGGCCGCGGTGGCCGCTTTGCGCGCCAACTCGGGCAGCGCGTCGATCACGCCGGGTACCAGGCGCATCACGTCTTCACCCAGCGCGCGTGAGGTGGTGAACAGCCACACCGGCGAGTCGGGCCCATGTTCGGCCTGGCCGACGAGGTCGGCCGCCACCACCGTGGGGTCGGCGCTGTCGTCGGCGATGACCGCCGATTCGGTCGGCCCGGCGACGACGTCGATGCCGACGCGGCCGAAGAGCATGCGCTTGGCCTCGGCGACAAAGCGGTTGCCGGGGCCGACGATGATGTCGGCCTCATGGCCGCTGAAAGTGCCGTAGGCCAGCGCCGCCACCGCCTGCACGCCGCCGAGCGCGAGCACCGTTTGCGCGCCGCAGAGCTTCATCGCGTAGAGGATGCCGGGATGTACGCCGTGGTCCCTGGTCGCCGGCGACGTGGCCACGATGTGCTTCACACCGGCGACCTGCGCCGTGGCCACGCTCATGATGGCGCTGGCGGCGTGGGCGTAACGGCCACCGGGCACATAACAGCCCGCGGTGTTGCACGGGATCAGCTTCTGCCCGACGAGCAGACCCGGCAGCAACTCGGCCTGGAACTCGTGCATCGAATCGCGCTGGCGGCGCGCGAAGTCCTGCACCCGGTCGCGTGCGAAGCGGATGTCGTCCTTGATGCCCGGTGTGAGCGCCTTGTCGGCCGCGGCAAAGTCGGCCGCGCCGAGCACGATCTCGCCACTGTAGCCGTCGAGGTCGCGGGCATAGCGGCGCACCGCTTCTTCGCCGCCGGCCTGCATCTCCGCCAACATCGTGCGCACCGTATCGGCGGTAGCGGTGTCGATGGCCTGCTGCGGCGGGTTGGCTTTTTTCAGGTACTGGATGGCCATGGGCCGCTCCTCGATGTCACGTGTCGCGCGCGGCGCTCCGCCGCGCACTCCGGCGGCTTGCCAGGAGAGCGCGCGACGGGCGCTACCGCTTCAGTTGGATTTGTTGGCGAACGCCTTGAGCACCGGATCGCGGTCGATCAGCTTGAGGTACTCGTCGGTGACATAGGTCTTCGGGTCGGGCAGGGCTTCGTCGGCGCGCAGCGAGCCGACTTCTTTCATGAACGCGGCGATGGTGTTCATCGTGGTGTCGCCGCGCGAGGGCTGGGTGCCGCGGTTGAACATCGCCAACTGGCCGGCCAGGTCGAAGGTCGGACGCAGGTCGAATTCCTTGTTCATCGCCGCTTCGGAGATATTCACACCACCGATGTCGTAGTGCTTCTTCATGATCGCCACTGCTTCCTTTCGATTGGCGGCCAGGAAGCGCTGCGCACGCAGGTAGACGGCCAGGAATTTGGCTACCAGTTGTGGGTTCTCCTTGGCCCACTCGGCACGCACGACCATGTTGCCCGGCACCATCGTGCCGGTGTCCTTGCCTGAACAAAGGTACTTGGCGCCGGCCTTTTCTTCGACCGTGTAGGTGTTGGGCGCCCACAGGCCGCCCACGTCGGCGCTGCCCGAACTCATCGCGGCGATGATCTCGGCCTGGCCCATCGAGCGCACCGTGACATCGCCCTTGGCGAGGCCGAACTTGGCCAGGCATGAGCGCGCCGACAGATCGACCGTCGAGTTGCCGGTCAGGAACACCGTGCCGCCCTTGAGCGATGCCGGGTTCTTGATGATCGCGTCGGCGTTCGGGCCGCGAACGTAGATCGCGTTGGTGGCCGACTGGTCGTCGCTGAACGCGATGGTGGACAGACCGAAGCGCACTGCACCCAGCACCGCGGGCACGCTGCCGGTGTAGCCCACGTCCCAGCTCTTGCTGGCCGCGATCTGCGGTGCGCCGGCCGGGAAGTTGGTGACGGTAACCTTCAGGCCCACGTCCTTCCACCAGCCTTTTTCTTCGGCCAACGTGAAGGGCACCGAGCCCAGCAGCGCGGGCTGCGAGCTGATGCGCACTTCCTTCAGGTCTTGCGCATGCACGGCGGCAGCGCCGATGGCCAGCAGTGCGGCAGCGAGCGACGTTTGGATCAGGTGTTTCATGGGGACTTTCTCCAGCGAGCGGTTGGGACGGAACGAACAATGGATGAACACGGGGCCTGGCGCGGCGGTTGACAGGGTCAGTGGTCACCCGGCCCATGCTGCTCGCGCAGCAGGCGCCAGATGCGGGTGCGCAGATGAACGAA
>JAYUSP010000327.1:0-4550 GCA_043755615.1 Betaproteobacteria bacterium | reverse complement strand
TACAACATGCGCTACGCCACCGGCGTGCTGGCGGCCTCGGGCACCATCACGCAGCTCGTGCCGCCGTCGCTGGTGCTCATCGTGCTGGCCGACCAGCTCGGCAAGCCGGTGGGCGACATGTACAAAGGCGCCTGGGGGCCGTCGATCCTGCAGGTGCTGCTGTTTGCGCTGTACACCTTCATGCTCTCGCGCATCAGGCCCGAATATGTGCCTGGCGTGCCGCGCGAAGGCCGCACGCTCGACGGCTGGCCGCTGGTGGCCAAATGCCTGCGCGGCATCATTCCTTCGGCGGTCTTGATCTTCACCGTGCTCGGCAGCATGGGCGGCCTGCCCGGCATCACCACCGCCATCGCCACGCCGACCGAGGCAGGCGCGATGGGCGCGGTGGGTGCTTTCATCCTGGCCGCGATGCACAAGCGCCTGACGCTCGATCTGCTCAAGCAGGCGCTGCTGACGACGATGCGGCTGACCTCGATGGTGGTCTTCATTCTGATCGGCTCTCGCGTGTTTTCGCTCGTCTTTCAGGGTGTCGACGGCGGCATCTGGATCGAGCACATGCTTGCCGGCCTGCCCGGCGGCCAGCTCGGCTTTTTGATCGCGATCAATATCTTCATCTTCTTCCTGGCGTTCTTTCTCGACTTTTTCGAGATCGCCTTCATCATCATCCCGTTCCTGGCGCCGGTGGCGGCCAAGCTGGGCATCGACCTGATCTGGTTCGGCGTCATGATCTGCGTGAACATGCAGACCAGCTTCATGCATCCGCCTTTTGGCTTTGCACTGTTTTATCTGCGCGGCATTGCGGACACCCTGTTCAAGAACGGCTCGCTGCCGCGCAAGGTCGAGACCAGCGACATCTACATGGGCGCGATCCCGTGGATCGTGATCCAGCTCGTGCTGGTCGCGATCGTGATCTTCGTGCCGCAGACGGTGACGATCTTCCTCGACAAGGAAAAAGTGCTCGACCTCGACAAGGCCAGCGAGCAGATCATGAACATGGGCGGTGGCCGCACCCGGCAACCCGCGCCGGGTTTGGGCACAGCGCCCGCCGCAGCCCCCGGCGCGTTGGGTGCATCCAGCGCCGCGCCCGCCGCCGAAGAAGACCCGATGGAGGCCGTGAAACGCGCGCTCGAGTCGGACAAGGCAAAGAAGTAGTGCGGCCGCGCTGGGCCGGCCAAGCGGGCGCCAGACTTCTCCCCTGACCGGCCACAAAAAAGGGCTGCGGCACCGCCGAAGCCCTTTTTGTTGGCGCTTGTGAGCGCTGGCGGGCGCGATGCCCGCAGTGCCCTCAGCGCGCGGCTGTGATCACAGCCTGGCGCTCTGCATGAAGTCGTCGAAGGCGGCTTCCGAGAAACGGAACCACAGGTTTGCGTCGCGCCGGAACGACGCGTAATCCTCGTAGACCTTCTTCCAGGCTGGGTTGGTGGCCGACAACTCGCTGTACAGCGCCATCGACTCCTTGAATGCGGTGTCCATCACATCCTTGGGGAAGCGGAACAGTTTCGTCCCGCCGGCCACCAGGCGCTTCAGGGCTGCGGCGTTGCGGCCGTCGTACTTGGCCTGCATGTCGACATGCGCGAAGGCCGCAGCCGACTCGATGATCGCCTTGTACTCGCTGGACAGCGTGTCGTAGGCCTTGATGCTGACGTGCAGGTCGAGCTGCGGACCACCTTCCCAGAAGCCGGGGTAGGCGTAGTTCTGCGCGACCTTGTGGAAGCCGAGTTTTTCGTCGTCGTACGGGCCGACCCATTCGGCGGCGTCGATGGTGCCCTTTTCGAGCGCGGCGTAGATCTCGCCACCGGGGATGTTCGCTGCCACGCCGCCCAGGCGCTCATAGACGCGGCCACTGAAGCCGCCGGTGCGAAACTTCACGCCTTTCAGGTCGGCCACCGACTTGATCTCCTTGCGCCACCAGCCGCCCATCTGCGCGCCAGTGTTGCCCATCGGAAAGCTGATGATGTTGTAGGGGCGATAAAACTCGCGCATCAGCTTGAGGCCGTTGCCTTCGTACATCCACGCCGTCATCTGGCGGCTGTTCAGGCCGAAGGGGATCGCGCAGCCGAGGGCGAAGGTCGGGTCCTTGCCGAAGAAGTAGTACGGCGCCGTGCTGGCCATCTCGACCGTGCCGGCCTGGATCGCATCGACGGTGCCGAAGGCCGGCACGATTTCGCCAGCGGCGTGGGTCGAGATGACAAATTTGCCGCCGGTCATGTCGTTGACATGCTTGGCGAACACTTCGGAGACCCCGTACAGGGTGTCCAGCGACTTCGGGAAACTCGAGGTCAGGCGCCAGCGGATATTCGCCTGCGCGTGCACAACGGCCGGCGCGACGCCGGCGGCGAGTACGCCAGCCAGACCGGCACCGTGGACAAAGGAACGACGCTCCATGAACAATCTCCTGATGGCAGACACACAAAAACCAAACCCGGGGTCGGGACGCGGCAGATTCTAGGAGCGGCCCCGATGCAACCCGCACGGGGTTTCCACCGTCGGCCGATTCAGCGCGGCGCCGATGCGGACGATCAGGACCCCGCCAGCTTCATGCGATCGATGAGTACCGAGCCGATCGTCTTGGAGCCCATCGTGTAGGTGTCAGCGCCGACTGCGACGATGCCAAGCAGCATGTCGCGCAGGTTGCCGGCGATGGTCACTTCTTCGACCGGATGCACGATGCGCCCGCGTTCGACCCAGAAACCCGCCGCGCCGCGGGAATAGTCGCCGGTCACGTAGTTGACGCCCTGACCCATCAATTCGGTCACGAAGAGGCCGCGCCCGAGTTTTTTCAGCATCGCCGACAGGTCGTCGCCGGGCTTCGTGAGTCGGCTCGTCAAGCTCAGGTTTTGCGACCCGCCAGCGTGGCCGGTGGTACGCAGGCCGAGCTTGCGCGCCGAGTAGCTGGACAAAAAATAGCCCTGTACGACACCCGCCTGGACCACCTGGCGCGCTTGAGTGCGCACTCCCTCGTCGTCAAACGGCGCACTGCCCTTGCCCTTGCGCAGATGCGGGTCTTCGACGATGTCGATGTGCCTGGGCAGCACCGCCTGGCCCAGGCTGTCGAGCAAAAAGCTGGCCTTGCGGTACAGCGACCCGCCAGACGTGGCCTGCACAAAAGCCCCCAGCAACCCGGCAGCGGCGGTGGACTCAAAAAGCACCGGCACTTCACGTGTCGGCACGCGCCGGCCGTGCAGGCGCGACAGCGCACGTTCGGCGGCGTAGCGGCCGACGGCCTCCGGCGCCGCGAGCTCATCTGCATCGCGCATCGAGCTGTACCAGCTGTCGCGCTGCATCAGCTTGCCGCGCCCGGCGATCGGCGCCACAGAGATCGAATGCCGCGAGCTGGCATAGCCGCCGCGAAACCCGCGCGAATTGCCGGCCCAGAAATGGGCCTGTTGTGCCGACACACCGGCACCTTCGGAATTGGTGATGCGCCGGCTGGTATCAAACGCGGCTCGTTCGCAGCGCCGCGACAACTCGGCTGCCGCAGCGGCGTCGATCGCCCAGGGGTGGAAGAGATCGAGGTCCAGTGCGGCGGCGTCGGCCGCGGCGAGATCGGCATCGTCGGGCAGCCCGGCGGCCGGGTCTTCGGCCGTGAAACGCGCGATGTCGTAGGCCGCACGAACGGTCTGCTCCAGCGCGGCACGGGAGAAGTCAGAGCTGCTTGCATTGCCGCGGCGTTGGCCGAGGTAGACACTCACGCCGACCGATTTGTCGCGGTTGCGCTCGACGTTTTCGAGCTCGCCCTTGCGCACCGATACCGACAGCCCGGCTCCTTCGGACACCTCGGCGCCGGCATCGCTGGCGCCGAGTTCGCGGGCGATGAGCAAGACGTCGTCGACGATCTGCTGAAACTGCTCGCGGCGGTAGGCGAATCCGCTGCCGGCGGGTTTTGGCGGTGCAGAGGTGGGCATCGTTTGGGGGATCTTGTGAGGGAGTACGAAGAAGGACCGAGCCCTTCGAAGCCGCCGATTATCATCGTCCCGATGTCCCAACGCCCTGCCCCCGGCCGCACCGCTGCGCGCGACGCCGATGCCCCCCTTGGCCCTGACGGCCGCCCAAGCAAGAGCAGCGCCAAACGCGAAGCGCATGACTTGCAGTCCCTCGGTGTCGATCTGGTCGGCCTGCCCGATGCACGCCTGGCCGCGCTGGAGTTGCCCGATGCGCTGCGCAGCGCGATCGCCGAGTACCGCCGCACCAGGTCGCACGAAGGCCGGCGGCGCCAGATGCAGTTCATCGGCAAGCTGATGCGCCAGACCGACGAAGCGCCGCTGCGCGAAGCGGTTGCCGCCAGCCGCATCGGCAGCGCGCAGGAAACCCTTCAGTTGCACCAGATCGAACATTGGCGCACAGCCCTGCTTGGTGATGACGACGCGCTCACACGTTGGGTAGAGGAGCACCCCGGCTGCGATGTGCAGCAGTTGCGCGCGCTGGTACGGGCCGCCGCGGCACCGGGCAAGCCGGACGCAGCCGCGAGCACGGGGCCGGGCCACGCGGTGGGAAAGCACCCGCGCCAGGCCCGCGCTTACCGCGAGCTGTTCCAGTTCATCAAGGCGGCA
>JAYUSP010000326.1:0-4555 GCA_043755615.1 Betaproteobacteria bacterium | reverse complement strand
AGCCATAGCTCGGGCTATGGCGAGCATTTGCAACGACGAGCGGGTGTCGTTTGGTGTGATGAGCGGGCATGAGCGAAAGACTCTCACGCTCTCAGGCGGCGGGCGCCATCGACGGCGCGGCCCTGCAGCCGCTGCTCTGGCGCGGGCCATTTCCGGCGACGCTGCAAGGCGCCGACGGGCGCCTCGTCGATGTCAACCCGGCCTACCTGGCGTTCACCGGTTTTTCGCGCGAGCAGGTCATCGGCTGCGATCCGATCGACCTGCAACCCGAAGAAGACCAGGCCCTGCACCGGGCGCTGCGCGACCGGCTGATGCCGCTTGTGCTCGGCGGTGAATCCCTCGCGCCGCTGGAGCATCGGCTCATCGATGCACAAGGTCGCGAGCGCTGGTTTCGCCTGGCGGTGAGCCCGATCTCGGTCGGCCCAGGGCAGGTGATGGTGTTGGCGCTTCTGCAAGACACCAGCGCCGAACACCAGGCGCGCGCACAGGCCGACCGCTCGATCGACGAACTCGCGCAATGGTTCGACCTCAGCCCCGGCGGCATGCTCGTCTTCGACGCCAGCGGCCTCATCGTGCGCTCGAACCCGGCCTTCGAAACGCTGGTCGGGCGGGTGCCGGTGTTGCTTGGTGACGCCGCGCCCGATCTGCAACAACTGCTCGGCTGGGCGGCGGCCGGGCCCGCCGCCGTGCTGCAACCCGGCGCGCCGGTTCTCGAGTCGCGCAGCGAGGTGCTCTGCCCTGACGGCCGGCGGCGCGTACTGGTGGCGCGGCTGCGGGCCTTCGAGACCGAAGCTGGCGAGCGCCGCTACATGGCGGTGGTCGATGACCGCAGCGCCGAAGATGAACGCGATCTGGCGCAGCTCGAAGTCGGCGCGCTGATGCAGGCCGCCGGCATCGGCGTGGCGACCTTCGATGCCGCCCACGGTTGGCGGCGCAGCCCGGCGCCGATGGCCGGCCCCGATGCCGCGCTGCCCAAGGCCGGTGCCGCGCTGCAGGCGATCAGCCGCGACCTCGTCGAGCCGGCTTCACGCGGTGAGTACGAAAAGCTGCAAAAGGCCTTGCGCCACGGCGCGTCGGCGCAGGTGCGCTATGCCGTGCGTCACCCTGAACTTGGCCTGCGCTGGCTGTTGACCCGGGTTGCACCGGCGGCGCTGGGCGGCGGCCGCGCGACGTCGGTGGTGACGCTGGACATCACCGAGCAGCAGCTCGCCGAGACCCGCAGCGACGAGTTGCTGCGCGAGTTGACGACGATCCTCGAAGGCTCGCCGGCGGGCATCGCGTACTTGCGCGACGGTGCGCTGGTGCGCTGCAACCGCCGCTTCGAGCGCCTGCTCGGTTTTGCCGCCGGCGCCATCGACGGCATGCCTTTCGAGTCGCTCTTCCGCCACCGCCCGATGGCCTTGCCGGCGGTGCAGGATGCGATGGCCGCACTGGCCAGCGGCCGCGTCTTCGATACCGAGTTTGACGCCACCGCGCCGAACGGTGCGCTGGTCGGATATGCGCTGCTCGTGCGGCGTGCCGAAGGCGCGCACAGCGGGCTCGAAGCGGTCGCGGTGCTGACCGATATCACGCGACTGAAACAGCAGCAGGCCGAGCTGGAGATGCTCTTGCAGGAACGCGAGCTGATGTTCAGCCTGTCCGACGTCGGCATCGCGTGGCTGCGGGGCAACCAGATCCAACGCGCCAACCAGGCGATGTCGACCCTGACCGGTTTTTTGCCTGCCGAACTGGCCGGCTTGCCGCTGACCGAACTGCACCTGTCGGCCGACGCCGCGGCGCAGTTCGAAGACAGCGTGCTGCGCAGTGTGCGCAGCCAGGGCCACTTCAGCGGAGAGCGCCAGTTGCGGCGGCGCGACGGCACCTTGCACTGGGTGCAACTGGCGATGCGCGCGGTCGATGCCGAAGACCCGCGCAGCGACATCGTCTGCTCCTTCGTCGATATCGACGAGCGCCAGCGCGCCCGCGAATCGCTGCAGCAGCAGGCCGGGCGAACGCGCTCGGTGCTCGACTCGGTGCTGGTCGGCATCGTCACCGTCGGCGACCACGGCATCGAATGGATGAACCGCTCGGCGCGGCGCATGTTTGCCGGCGAGCTGGGTGACTTTGCCGGCGAGCCGATCGGCACCGTCGCCACCGACGAGCCCGGCCACCCGCTGCGCCGCAGCGACTGGCTCGAGCGCCTTGGTGATGGCCAGGCCGAGACCTTCGAATGCCGGCTGCGTGGCCGCGACGGGCGCGAATTCTGGGTTGTCGGCAATGCGGTGGCGACACCGCGCGAGGCGGCGAGCGGGCGCCAGGTGACTTTTGCGCTGCTCGACATCGAGGCCCGGCGCCAGGCCGAGGTGCGCATCGGCCGCGCGCGCTCGTCGCTGCAGCAGGTCATCGAAACCGCGCCGCTGGCGATCGCGCTGTTCGACGCCAGCACGCAGCAGGTGCAGCAGCTCAACCAGATGGCGGCGGCTTTTTTTGGCCAGCCGCTGGCCACGCTGGTCGGCCAGGCACCGGCCGATTGGTCGGCCTGGCTGGGTGCCGACGAAGTCGCCGCGCTGCGCGCCAGCTTGGGCCTGGCGGCGGATTCGCCCGACGGCGTGCGGCGCGAGATCACCCGCAGCGGTGCCGACGGCCAGCGTCTGTGGGACACCCGTTTTGTTGCCCAGGCGCAGGTCGAAGGTTCAGCCGCCGGCCAGGTGCTGATGGTCGCCAGCGACATCACCGCATTGCGCGTGGCCGAGCAGGCGCGGCTGGACGCTGCGATCGCGCAACGCGAGATGCTGGTCAAGGAAGTCCATCACCGCATCAAGAACAACCTGCAAGGGGTTGCCGGTCTGTTGCAGCAAACCGCGGCGCGGCACCCGACGATGGCCTCGGTGCTGGGCGAGGCGGTTGGCCAGGTGCAGACCATCGCGCAGGTCTATGGCCTGCAAGTCGGTGCCGGTGGCCCGCTGGAGCTGGCCCAGGTGATCGGTGCCATCGCCGGCTCGGTGCAGCGCAGCGCCGCTCGCACGATCGACGTCCAGGCCAGCGGGCCGCGCTGGTGGCTGCCCGAAGTCGAATCGATCCCGGTCGCGCTGACGGTCAACGAGTTGCTCACGAATGCCGTCAAGCACAGCCAGGGTGGCGTGCTCTCCTGCCGGGTGCTGGCCGACGACGACGGGGTCACGATCGAGATCTGCAACCGCGGCCGCTTGGCGACCGACGTCGACCCGCAGCGCGTGGTCGCGGGCACCCATGGCCTGGGCCTGGTGCGGGCGTTGCTGCCGCGGCGCAGTGCGAGTTTTGTGCTTGAGCAGTACGGAGACGAAGTTCGGGCCCGCGTCACGCTGCGCCCGCCCGGCGTGCGGCGCGAGGCCGGCCCGCTGCCAGCCGCCGCGCCGGCCGCGCCGCCAAACCCGCTGAACCCGCCGAACGCCGCCCCATAATCGCCGACTTCGTTTTGTGTGTTTTATGCGTTTTGGGGGAGCAGCGGCGGGATGGTTACCAAGGGCAAGATCCTCGTCGTCGATGACGACCGCCTCGTGCTGGCCACGGTCACCCATGGCTTGGCGCAGGCCGGCTACGAAGTCATCGACGCCGACAACGGCGACGACGCGATCCTGCTCGCGCGCCAGCACCGGCCCGACCTGGCGCTGCTGGACATTCGCATGGAAGGCAAGTCCGGCTTCGATGTCGCCGAATACCTGCGCGATGTCGAGCACCTGCCGTTCATCTTTCTGTCGGCCTTTTCCGACGCCGCCACGGCGGCCCAGGTGAAGGCGCTCGGCGCCCTGGCCTACCTCGTCAAGCCGCTCGAGATCGGCCAGATCGTGCCGGCAGTCGACGCCGCGTTCGAGCGCGTGCGCGCGCTGGCCGCTGCGCCCGGCAACGCGGCCCCCGCAGCGGCCGGCGAGCTGGTCAAGGACATGGTCAGCGACGGGATCGGCGACAACCTGGTGCCGATCGCGGTGGGGGTATTGATGCACCGCTTTTCGCTGCACCGTGGCGCCGCCCTGGCGCGCCTGCGCCGCCAGGCCAACGCCGAGAGTCGCAGCGTGCAGGCCCAGGCCGAACGTGTCTTGCAGGCGGTTGAAGACCTGGCTGGTGACGGCGACTGAAAGTCGTGCCCGCCTGGAGGATTCATCCACCCAGCGTGAAATAGAACCGCGCGCCCTGGCCGGGCGCCGACTCGGCCCAGATGTCACCACCATGGCGGCGCACGATGCGCCGCACCGAGGCCAGGCCGACGCCGGTGCCGGGAAATTCGTTGGCGCTGTGCAGGCGCTGAAAGAGGCCGAAGAGGCGCTCGGCCGAACGCATGTCAAAGCCGGCGCCGTTGTCCTTGACCTCGAACACCGGCCGGCCATCGCGCTCGACGCGGCCAAAGCCGATCTGCGCGTGGTCGACGCGGCCGCTGTACTTCCAGGCATTGGCGAGCAGGTTTTCGACCACCTGGCGCAGCAGCGTCGGGTCGCCGGTGACCTGCAGTGTGGGGTCGATATCGACACTGACATTGCGCTCCGGCGTGCCGCGGCGCAGGTCGTCGACGACCCAGTGCGCAAGCTGCGACAGGTTGACCGGC
>JAYUSP010000325.1:0-4562 GCA_043755615.1 Betaproteobacteria bacterium | reverse complement strand
AGGCCGGCAAAGTCCAGAAACCGGGTCTGGTCGAGGTCGGTCTGGCAGCCTTCGATGACCGCCAGCAGATGGCGTGCTTCGATGCCGTGATCCGCCGCCAGTGGCAGCAGCGCCTGCGTCACCGGGTGTGCGGCGTTGCCGGCAAAAGCCTGTGCCACTTCCTGTCGCCACCAGGCGAGTTTGGTGGCTGCCACCGAAGGCTCCTGCATTTCGTCGACGACATCGTCGACCTCGCGGCAGAAGGCATAAAACGCGGTGATCGCCGCACGCTTGGGCGGCGGCAAAAACATGAAGGCGTAGTAGAAGCTCGAGCCACTGCGGGCGGCCTTGTCCTGCACATACTGCTGCGGCGTCATCTGCGCTCCGGTGGCGCCGCGCGCATCGTCAATGCCGCCCAAGCAACGGGCAAGGCATCGACGCTGCGCAGCACCGGCCGCTGCTGGATTGTCTGGTGGCCCATGCGCGCGATTCTCTCAAGAACGCGCAGGCCGCCTTGCACGACGAAGCGCAATTCCCAGCCGGCGCGGCCGGGAAGTTGCAGCGCCAGCGGCGCGCCGGCGCGGATCAGCGCATCGGCCCAGTCGCACAGGTCTTGCACCAGCGCGCAAGTCGCCGCGGTGTCGACCATCGTTTTTGGGTCGGCCAGGTTGACGCCGTGGCGTGATGCGTCGTCGGCCGGCAGATAGACGCGGCCGCGCGGCAAATCGACGCTGAGGTCTTGCCAGAAATTGATCAACTGCAGCGCGCTGCAGATCGCGTCGGATCGGGCTAGCGACGCGTCGTCGGTGACGCCATAAAGATGCAGCAGCAAGCGGCCGACGGGGTTGGCCGAGCGCCGGCAATAGTCGAGCAATTCGGCGCGGTTGGCGTAGCGCGGATTGATGCAGTCCTGCATGAAGGCGTCAAGCAGCGCGGCCAGGGGTGCCTGTGGCAGGGCGTGGGATCGCCGCGCGTTATCGAGGCCGGCAAAAACACCAGCCCAGCGTGCCGATGGCGCGGTGCTGGCAAAGGTCGCGTCCAGATCGGCGCGGTAGTCGCGCAGATCGGCCAGGCGCTGCGCCGGCGCCGAGTCGCCTTCGTCGGCGATATCGTCGGCGGTGCGCGCAAAGTGGTAGATCGCCATCACCGCCGGCCGCAGTGCGGGCGGGCAGAGCAGCGAAGCGACGGGAAAGTTTTCGTAGTGCGGAGTGGTCACGTTGTTGTGCACGGCGGGAGGATTGTCCACGGCCGTGCAGTGCGCGCCGATGCTTCCGCCTGATGCCTGCGGCGTGTTTTTGCGTGAAGCGCAGAAACGCGTCGCCCGGCTGACAAGCGATCGACGTTTGCAGCGTGGTTTTGCGGCTTCGGACGCATCGTCACGGCCGGATAGAATTCGCAGTTCCGTCCGCGCGGGTGGCGAAATTGGTAGACGCACCAGGTTTAGGTCCTGACGCCTTCACCGGCGTGTCGGTTCGAGTCCGACCCCGCGCACCAGAATATCGAAGCTTTTGATCCAGTCCCCAATCCAGTCACAAAGATCGCACCATGGCCGTCAACGTCGAATCCCTCGGTAACCTCGAACGCCGCATCACCCTCACGGTGGCCGCCGCCGATATCGGCAGTGAAATCGATTCGCGCCTGCGCCGGCTGTCGCGCACCGTCAAGGCCGACGGCTTCCGCCCCGGCAAGGTGCCGATGTCGGTGGTCGCGCAGCGCTACGGCTTCAGCGTGCAGAACGAGGTTGTCAACGACCGCATCGGCAAGGCCTTCACGCAAGCGGCCACCGAAGCCCGCCTGCGTGTCGCCGGCATGCCGCAGATCACGCAGAAGGACGCTGCGCCCGAAGGCCAGCTGGCCTTCGACGCCACCTTCGAGGTCTACCCGGAGGTCAGGATCAACGACCTGTCGGCGCTGAAGGTGGACCGTGTGAGCAGCGAGGTCAGTGAAGCCGCGATCGACCGCACGGTCGAGATCCTGCGCAAGCAGCGGCGCACGTTTGCGCAACGCCCGGCCATCGAGGGGGCTGCCGAAACCGACCGCGTGACGATCGACTTTGAAGGCAAGCTCGACGGCGAGCCGTTTGCCGGCGGCAAGGCCGACGCCTTCCAGTTTGTGATCGGCGAAGGCCAGATGCTCGAGCAGTTCGACAAGGCTGTGCGTGGCATGAAGGTTGGCGAGCACAAGACCTTCCCGCTGCAGTTCCCGGCCAACTACCACGGCAAGGACGTGGCTGGCAAGGAAGCCGATTTCCTGGTCTCCGTGAAGAAGGTCGAGGCCGCCAACCTGCCGGCGGTCGACGACGCTTTTGCCAAGGCGCTGGGCATCGCCGCAGCCAGCGTCGACGGCCTGCGCGCCGATGTGAAGAAAAACCTCGAGCGCGAAGTCAAGTTCCGCATTCAGGCGCGCAACAAGGCCGCGGTGATGGACGCGCTCGTCGGTGCGGCCGAACTCGATGTACCCAAGGCGCTGGTCGCCAACGAACTCGAACGCATGGTGGCGTCATTGCGCGAGCGCCTGAAGCAACAAGGCATGAAAGACGCCGACACGATGCCGATCCCGAATGCGGAGTTTTCACCGCAGGCCGAGAAGCGTGTGCGCCTGGGTCTGGTGGTCGCCGAGCTGGTGCGCTCGAACAACCTGCAAGCCAAGCCCGACCAGCTGCAGAAACACATCGAAGAGATCAGCCAAAGCTACGAGAAGCCGGCCGAGGTGGTGCGTTACTACTTGACCGACCGCCAGCGCATGGCAGAAGTTGAGGCGATCGTGATCGAGAACAACGTCACCGAGCATGTCCTTGGCAAGGTATCGGTGGTTGACACGGTGGTACCGTTCGACGAACTGATGGCCACGGCTTCTTGAAGGACACATTGGCATGAGCGCTTTAGAAACCACCGGCCTGGGCATGGTGCCCATCGTCATTGAGCAGTCGGGCCGCGGCGAGCGCGCCTATGACATCTACAGCCGGCTGCTGCGCGAACGCATCATCTTCCTGGTCGGCCCGGTGAACGACCAGACCGCCAACCTGGTGTGCGCGCAGATGTTGTTCCTGGAAAGCGAAAACCCCGACAAGGACATCTTCCTGTACATCAATTCGCCCGGTGGCAGCGTCAGCTCTGGGCTGGCGGTGTACGACACGATGAACTTCGTCAAGCCCGACGTGTCGACGCTGTGCATGGGCATGGCCGCGAGCATGGGTTCGTTCCTGCTGATGGCCGGTGCCAAGGGCAAGCGGCTGTCGCTGCCGAACGCCAAGGTGATGATCCACCAGCCTTCGGGCGGCGCGCAGGGGCAGGCGACGGACATCGAGATCCACGCCCGCGAAATTTTGAAGACCCGCGAGCAGTTGAACAAGATCTACGCCGACCGCACCGGCCAGACCGTCGAGCGCATCGCCGCCGACATGGAACGCGACCTGTTCATGTCGCCGGTCGAAGCCAAGGACTACGGCCTCATCGACCAGGTCATCGAGCGCCGGCCCTGACCCCGCAGCCGCGTCGAGCGTTGTCCCGACCCATCACCCGACCGTTCATCCGACCTCCGACGCGCTGGACGCAAGTGCCGAAATCGCCCCTCATTTCCGCCCCAAGGGGGCAGGCGTCCTTGCTCTATCATCTTCACGCATCCACACGGCGGCAAGCCTCGTAAACCGCGCATACGCATATGGCCGACAAAAAAGGCGCTTCCGGCGAGAAGGTTCTGTACTGCTCGTTCTGCGGCAAGAGCCAGCACGAGGTCAAGAAGCTGATCGCCGGCCCCTCGGTGTTCATCTGCGACGAGTGCATCGAACTCTGCAATGACATCATCCGCGACGACGCACCGGCGGAGACTGCCGGCGCGAAGACGCCAAAGTCCGACCTGCCGATCCCCAGCGAAATCAAGTCCAGCCTAGACCAGTACGTGATCGGGCAGGAGGTCGCCAAACGCACGCTGGCGGTGGCGGTCTACAACCACTACAAGCGCCTCAAGCATATGGGCGGCTCGAAGGACGAGGTCGAGCTCACCAAGAGCAACATCCTGCTCATCGGCCCCACCGGCTCGGGCAAGACCTTGCTCGCGCAGACGCTGGCGCGGCTGCTCAACGTGCCCTTCGTGATTGCCGATGCGACGACGCTGACCGAAGCCGGCTACGTGGGCGAGGATGTCGAGAACATCATCCAAAAGCTCTTGCAGAACTGCAACTACGACGCCGAGCGCGCGCAGCGTGGCATCGTCTATATCGACGAGATCGACAAGATCAGCCGCAAGGCCGACAACCCGAGCATCACCCGCGATGTGTCAGGCGAAGGTGTGCAGCAGGCGCTGCTCAAACTGGTTGAAGGCACGATGGCCAGCGTGCCGCCGCAGGGCGGGCGTAAACATCCGAACCAGGACTTCTTGCAGATCGACACGACGAACATCCTGTTCATCTGCGGCGGCGCTTTCGACGGGCTGGAAAAAGTGATCCAGAACCGGACCGAAAAAACCGGCATCGGCTTTGCCGCTACGGTGCACAGCAAGACCGAAAAACGTGCCTCCGAACTCTTCCGCGAAGTCGAGCCCGAAGACCTTATCAAGTTCGGGCTGATCCCCGAGTTGGTCGGCCG
>JAYUSP010000324.1:0-4571 GCA_043755615.1 Betaproteobacteria bacterium | reverse complement strand
GCACCGCGGCCAGCGCGTTGAGGTTCGGCGCGCGCAAGGAAGCGAGCAGGTCCCAGCGGCCGTTGGTATCGTGCAGCGAGGCCACGCCGGGCTCGCCGAGCAGCGTGCGGATGACCTCGCGGGTCTGGTTGCCTTCGACCGCGATGCTCATCCAGGCGCTGATCTCGTTGGGCGTGGTGTCGGGTTTCAGGCGCAGCGTGTAGCCGACGATCACGCCGCTGTCTTCGAGCTTGGTAATCCGGTTGCTGACGGTGCCGCGCGACACGCCGAGCTGCGCCGCCAGGGTCGCCACGCTGGTGCGCGCGTCCTGTCGCAATCGTGCGATGAGTTGTTGGTCGAGCGAGTCCATTCACGCATTTTGCCAATGACCGTTGACGAAATAGCAGATTTCTGGCGCTATTTGGACAGTCTTGCCGCTTTTCACTGGCATGCGCCCGGCGAAGAATTGGCCAACCCTTTTGCTGCTGCCAATTCGAGCGCCGCCATGACCACCCTGCTGACCACCCAAGACCTGAAATCCATCGTCGCCGCGTACGGCCTCGGGCCGAGCCTGCAGCGCCTGGCCGAGACCATCGAAGCCGACTTCAGGCGCTGGCCCGAGTTCGACAAAACCGCGCGTGTGGCCAGCCATTCGTCCGACGGCGTGATCGAGTTGATGCCGATTGCCGACGCCCGGCTCTACGGCTTCAAGTACGTGAATGGGCACCCCAAAAACACCCGCGCCGGCCTGCCCACGGTGATGGCCTTTGGCGTTCTCGCCGACGTCCCGACCGGCCGCCCGCAGTTGGTGGCCGAACTGACGCTGACCACCGCGATGCGCACCGCGGCCACCTCGGTCATGGCGGCGCGCGCGCTGGCGCGGCCCGACGCCAAAGTGATGGCCTTGATCGGCAACGGCGCGCAGAGCGAGTTTCAGGCGCTGGCTTTCCATCACCTGCTGGGCATCGATACGCTGCGTGTGTTCGACATCGACGCCGCAGCAACGGCCAAACTCGTGCGCCACCTGCGCGGCGTGCCGGGCTTGCGCGTCGTCGGGTGCCAGAGCACCGCCGAAGCAGTGCGCGGCGCCGACATCGTGACCACGATCACTGCCGACAAGACCAACGCGACCATCATCACGGCGGACATGCTCGAGGCCGGCATGCACCTCAACGCCGTCGGCGGCGATTGCCCGGGCAAAACCGAACTCGCCCGTGGCGTGCTCGAGCGGGCGAAGGTCTTTGTCGAGTACGAACCACAAAGCCGCATCGAAGGTGATGTGCAGCAGATGCCCGCCGACTTCACCGTCACCGAGCTCTGGCGCGTGCTGAACCGCCAGGCCAGCGGGCGCGACAGCGCGGCGCAGATCACGGTTTTTGATTCGGTCGGCTTTGCGCTTGAAGATCTCGCGGCGCTGCGCTGGCTGCGCGACTGTGCCCACGAGCTTGGCCTGGGCGAAACGATTGACCTGATCCCGGCCCTGGCCGACCCGAAGGACCTGTTCGCCGAGATCGCGCCGGCGGTGCAAATTGCAGCGCAGATGACAGCAAAAACAGCAGCAAGAACAGCAGCACACCCAGCGGCGCAAACGCCGGCACAAACGGCGCCGCAGCCACCGGCACCGCATCGCCGCCCGCGCCCGCTTCAGCCCAACACGCTCGCGAACGCCGCCGCGGTGCGCTCGACGTTGCCGGTGTTCAGCCCGGCCACGCACATGCGCCCGGTGCGCACCAGGTAGACGCCAAACTCCTGCCGCAGCCGGTCGACCTGCGCCGCGCTCATGCCGGTGTAGCTGAACATGCCGCGCTGGCTGAGGAAGTAGCCGAAGTCGCGCCCGGGCAGCTTGACGCTCATCACCGCATGCAGGCTGCGCCGCATCGCCGCGATGCGCTCACGCATCGCCTCGACATCGGCTTCCCAGGCCGCGCGCAACGGTGCCTGGCCGAGCACCCGGCTGACCAGCTCGGCAGCGTGCATCGGCGGGCTTGAGTAGTTGCGCCGCACCGTGGCCTTGAGCTGGCCGAGCACGAGCGCGGCCTGGGCAGCGTCGGCACACACGATGCTCATCGCACCGGCCCGTTCGCCGTAGAGGCTCATGCTTTTGGAAAACGAATTGGCGATGATGAAACTCAGGCCCGATGTCGCCAGCGCGCGCACCGCAAACGCATCCTGCTCGATGCCGTCGCCAAAGCCCTGGTAGGCAAGGTCGAGATAAGGCAGCAGTTCGCGTTCGCGCAGCACCGGGATCACCGCTTGCCACTGCACCGCGCTCAGGTCGACGCCGGTCGGGTTGTGGCAGCAGGCGTGCAGCAGCACCACGCTGCGCGCCGGCAGCAAATTCAGCGCGGCCAGCATGGCGTCGAACTTCAGGCCGCCGGTCGCCACGTCGTAATAGGGATAACTGTTCACCTGCATGCCCGTGCCTTCGAAGATGGCACGGTGGTTGTCCCAGCTCGGGTCGCTGAGCCAGATCGCGCTGGCGGGCATCCAGCGGCGCAGGAAGTCGGCCCCGACACGCAAGCCCCCGCTCGAGCCCACGGTCTGGATGGTGGCGATGCGCCGACTCGTCACCGCCTCGTGGTCGGCGCCAAAGAGCAGTTGCTGCACGGCCTTGCGCATCGCGGCCGAGCCTTCCATCGGCAGATAGGGTTTGGGGCCACTTTCAGCGAGCATCTGCGCTTCGGCGTCACGCACGCAGCCGAGCACCGGTAGCCGCCCGGCGTCGTCAAAATAAATGCCGATCGACAGGTTGACCTTGTCGGCGCGGGTGTCTTTTTGATAGGCCTCGTTCAGGCTCAGGATCGGGTCACCGGCATAGGGCTCAAGATCTTCGAACATGGCGCCCCGCTCAGGCCTTGGCGGCGAGCGCCGCCTCGATATCGCGCCGCATCGATTCGGGCGTGTCAGTCGGCGCGTAACGCTTGTGCACCTGGCCGTCGCGGCCGACCAGGAATTTGGTGAAGTTCCACTTCACCGCGGTGCTGCCAAGCAGGCCCGGGGCCTCGCTGGAGAGCCACTTCCACAGCGGATGGGCCTGCGCGCCGTTGACCTGCACCTTGGCCATCATCGGGAAGCTCACGCCGTAGTTGCGCTGGCAAAAGCCGCCGATCTCGTCGTTGCTGCCGGGATCCTGAGCGCCGAACTCGTTGCTCGGGAAGCCGACGATCATCAAACCTCGATCACGGTAGTCGTCCCACAGCGACTGCAGGCCGCCGAACTGCGGCGTGAAGCCGCAGGCGCTGGCGGTATTCACGATCAGCAACACCTTGCCACGCTGGGTGGACAGGTGCGCAGCTTTGCCCTCGATGGACAAGGCCTCGAAGTCGTAGACGGTCGTTTTGGGCATGGCGGGCTTAGGGGGTCGAAGTGTCGACATGGTAGCTTCCCGCCCCCATGATCCGGGGACAGGCCCTCGTTGACATCGTCGATCACTCAAGCGACGATGTTTACGCCTTGTTACTGTCCCCATGAACGTACGTCGACCGATCGCCTTTGCCGGATTCAGCGCCTTTGAGCGCAGCGCATTGGCGTCGGCTTTTCGTCTCGCGCTGCACCGGCCCCAGGGCTACCGGCAGGCCGAATCGCTGGTCGATGGCGACTTCGTCGTCGCCGATGCCGATTGCCCGGCGGTGGTCGACGAGTTGGTCGCCGCGGGGCTGCTGGGTCGCACCGTTTTTGTCGGCGCGCAGGCGCCCAGAGGCGCCGCGTCGTGGATGATGCGGCCGATCGACCCGCTGCAGGTGCTGCGTGAACTCGACGCGCTCGTCGCGCACACGGACGCCCCGCCGGGGAGCACCAGCATCGGGCCGTTTTCGCTGCCGCTGGGCGGCGCTCACCATGCGCCGCAACGTACCGTGCCGGGCGCGCTGGAGGCCCGCATGCGGCGCTCTGGTGATACCACCGTGCCGCCGACGCCGGCCGAGATGCGCAGCCGCGAGCAACGCGCGGCAGCAGCGGCGGCGGCAACTGCGTCCGCTGACAAACCCGCATCCGCATCCGCATCGCAATCGCAATCGAAACTGCCACCAACGCCGCCCAACACGACGCCAACACCGGCCGCGCGCGTCGCGGCCCGTTCGTCGGCGTCGAACGCGATTGCCGCCGCAGCCGGCACCGAGCCGATGGCCGACGCGCCGAGCCAGACGCCGCTGACGATCACTTCCGTTCGCCCCCGCCGGGCCCAGCGCATCGGTGCTGGGGCGATGGAGCCCGAATCACGCGAGGCGCTGCTCGTCGACGACAGTGACATCGCGCTGTGCCTGCTGGAGCTCAAGCTCAAGCGACTGGGCTTGCGCACCCGGCTGGCCAGCAGCAGCCAGCAGGCGCTGCGCGAGATCGAGCGCGCGGCACCCGATCTGGTCTTCGTCGACCTCGACCTCGGCCCGCACAGCGATCTCGACGGCCTCGGGCTGTGCCGGCGCCTGCGCGGGCACTTGGCGCCTGGCGAGCGCGGTGGCCCGATGTTGATCATGGTCTCGGCGTATCACAGCGAGGCCGACCGCGTGCGCGGCACGCTCGCCGGCTGCGACGCCTATTTGGGCAAACCGCTCGAAGACGACGCGATCCGGCGCGCGCTGTCGATCCAGAGCGGC
>JAYUSP010000323.1:0-4589 GCA_043755615.1 Betaproteobacteria bacterium | reverse complement strand
CCCAACGCGCCACCCGCAAGGCGCGGCAACCCAAGGGTGTCGGCGCTGCTGACGACAAAAACCAGGCGCTGCGTGAAGATATCCGGTTACTCGGCCGCATCCTCGGCGACACCATCCGCGAACAAGAAGGCCGCGACAGTTTCGAGCTCATCGAGCGGGTGCGCCAGTTGTCGGTGGCCTATCGGCTGAAAAAAGATGCCAGCGCCGGCCGCGTGCTCGACCGGCTGCTGAAGAACCTCTCCGCCGACCAGACGGTCAGCGTGATCCGCGCCTTCAGCTACTTCTCGCACCTGGCCAATATCGCCGAAGACCGCCACCATGTGCGCCGGCGCATGCACCACGCGGCGCAGGGCCACACGCAAGAAGGCTCGCTGGCGGTGAGCTTCGAGCGCCTGCACCGTGCCGATGTGCGTGCGGCTGAAATCGCCGCGACGCTGAAGACCGCTTACATCGCCCCGGTGCTCACCGCGCACCCGACCGAGGTGCAGCGCAAGAGCATCCTCGACGCCGAACGTGCAATCGCCGAACTGGTGGGCGAACGCGACAGCCTGGCCGGTGCCCCCGAACGCGATGAAAACGAGTCGCTGCTTCGCGCGCGCGTGACCCAGCTCTGGCAGACCCGCATGCTGCGCACTGCCAAGCTGACCGTCGCCGACGAAATCGAAAACGTGCTGAGCTACTACCCGACGACTTTTCTGCGCCAGATTCCGCGCCTGTACGCACAGATCGAAGTCGCGCTCAAGGGCCACGAGGTCGCGCCCTTCCTGCGCATGGGCCACTGGATCGGCGGTGACCGTGACGGCAACCCGAACGTGACTGCCGCCACGATGCGCCGCGCGATGAGCCGGCAGGCTGAAGTCGCGCTGCGCTTTTACCTCACCGAGGTGCACAGCCTGGGTGCCGAGTTGTCGATGTCGCACACGTTGGCGCCGGTAACGCCCGAGATGCTGGCCCTGGCCGAACGTTCGCCCGACACCAACGAACACCGCCATGACGAACCCTACCGGCGTGCGCTGATCGGCATCTACGCGCGGCTGGCGGCCACGCTGCACGCGCTAACCGGCACCGAAGCGCTGCGCCACGCGGTCGCGCCGCAGAACCCGTACACCGACCCAGCGCAGTTGCTCGACGACCTCGACGTCATCGCGCGCAGCCTGCGCTCACACCATGCCCAAGCGCTGATCGCGCCGCGCCTCAAGCCGCTGCGGCGCGCAGTGCAAGTCTTTGGTTTCCATCTCGCCACGCTCGATATCCGGCAGAACAGCGACCACCATGAAGCGGTGGTCGCCGAACTGCTGCGCTGCGCGCGCATCGAAGCCGACTACTCGTCGCTCGGCGAGCCCGCCAAGCGCGAGCTGCTGCTCAGGCAGCTCATCGATGCAAGGCCGCTGCGCGTGCGCGACGCCGCCTACTCGGCGCTCGCGGTGAGTGAGCTGGACATCTTCGAAACCGCGGGCGACCTGCGCCGGCGCTACGGCCGCGAAGCGCTGCGCCACTGCATCATTTCGCACACCGAAGATGTCAGCGACCTGCTCGAGGTGCTGGTGCTGCAAAAGGAATGTGGCCTGCTGCACGGCACGCTCGATGGCGTGGGCCCGATGGCCGCACACAACGACCTGATCGTGGTGCCGCTGTTCGAAACCATCGACGATCTGCGCCGCGCGGCGGTGATCATGCGGGCGTTCTACGCGCTGCCCGGCATCACCGCGCTGGTCGTACGCAGCGGCGCCGAGCAAGACGTGATGCTCGGCTACAGCGACAGCAACAAGGACGGCGGCTTTTTCACCAGCAACTGGGAGCTCTACCGGGCCGAGGTCGCGCTCGCCGCGCTGTTTGACGAACTCGCTCGCGACCACGGCATCACGCTGCGCCTGTTTCATGGCCGCGGCGGCACCGTCGGCCGCGGCGGCGGGCCCAGCTACCAGGCGATCCTGGCGCAGCCGCCGGGCACCGTGAGGGGCCAGATCCGTCTGACCGAACAGGGCGAAGTCATCGGCTCGAAATACGCGCATCCAGAGATCGGCCGGCGCAATCTCGAAACCCTGGTCGCGGCGACGCTCGAAGCGACCTTGCTGCACCCGACCAAAAGCGCGCCGCCGGCTTATTTGCAAGCGGCGCAAGCGTTGAGCGAGGCGAGCTTTGGTGCCTACCGAAAACTTGTCTATCAAACCCCCGGCTTCACCGACTACTTTTTCGCCGCGACACCGATCCGTGAGATCGCCGAACTGAACATCGGCTCCCGCCCGGCGTCGCGAAAAGCCACCCGTGCGATCGAGGATCTGCGTGCGATCCCGTGGAGCTTCTCCTGGGGCCAGTGCCGCCTGGGCCTGCCCGGCTGGTGCGGCTTCGGCTCAGGCGTCGACAGTTTCGTCGCCGGCCCGCCAAGACAGCGCCCCCAGGCCGACGACATACGTCGTCCGCCCCCCGAGGGGGATGAGCAAAGTGGCAAAGCCACATTTGCTCATGAGCGCGCGGCCAGGGTCGAGCTGCTGCAGCGGATGTACAAGCAGTGGCCGTTTTTCCGCACCCTGCTGTCGAACCTGGACATGGTGCTGGCCAAGAGCGACCTGCGCATCGCGATGCGTTATGCCGAACTGGCCAACAACACGCCGGCCAACGCCCGCGCCGGCAAACGCATCTTTGCGCTCGTGCGCGCCGAGTGGGAGCGCACCGAAGCCGCGCTGGCGCTGATCACCGGCGAGGCGACGCGCCTGCAATCCAACCCGGCGCTGGCGCGGTCGATCGAACACCGCTTCCCGTACCTGGACCCGCTGAACCATTTGCAGGCCGAGCTGCTGCGCCGCTACCGCCAGCACAAGCCGGGTGATCCAGAGGTCGAGCGCATGCAGCGTGGCATCCACCTGTCGATCAACGGGTTGGCAGCCGGGCTGCGCAATACCGGCTGACGTCGGGCGGAGCGGCGCGCGCGGCGCCGCGGTCGCCGCGGTCGCCGCGGCAGGCGGTGTGCGGCTCAGCCGCCGTCGGCTGAACCGTTGCACCGAAGGCGCACGCCCGTGGTGCCGCAGGCAGGGGCTCGGTGTAACCACCCCCCGCAAGTGAGGGGGTTGCGCTAACGGGCCTTTTTGCCGGTATGTGCGTCAGCGAACAGATCGGTGCATGTGCCGCTGCTCGAATGGTGCGGTCGATCTCACGCGCACGCCGCGTAGCGATCGATACGGCGTGCGCGGCGCGGGGCTGCGCTCGATTCGCAGTCCATTCAGGAGTGACCATGTCGAATAGTTTCCTTGCCCGTGTCGGCGCCGTCGCCGTCATTGGTACCGCCTGTGCCGTACCCGCCGCGTTGGCCGAGACGATTGTGGGTCTGACCACGACCAACGCACTGACGACCTTTGACAGTGCCACGCCCGGCAACGCCGCCGCGCCGGTCACGATCAGCGGGTTGGCGTTGAACGAGCGCATCCTGGGCATCGACCTGCGGCCGCGAACGGGTCAGTTGTTCGGGCTCTCGGACGCGAGCCGGCTCTATACGCTCAACGCCACCACTGGCTCCGCGACCTTTGTGGCGGCCCTGACTGCCGACCCGGCGGACCTGTCGTCCCCGTTCGCGGCGCTGCTCGGCAGAACGATCGGTTTCGACTTCAATCCGGTGCCGGACTCGAACCCGGCCAATCCCGCGTCGCTGCGCGTGTCCCGGATGCCGGGCAGAACCTGCGAATCAACGTGAACGCACCCTCGTCAGGCCTGACGACGACCGACGGCGTCCTCAATGGCGCGACGACACGCCTGGACGCGGTGGCCTACATCAATAACGACACCGACCCCGCCACGGCGACCCAGTTGTTCGGCATCGACTCGGCCACCGACACCCTGTACTCGCTGATAGCCAACGCCGGTACGACGACGGCCGTGGGCTCCGGGCTCGGGTTCAACGCCATCGGCGTCGCCGGCATGGACGTGAGTGGCGTCACCGGCACCACCTATTCGTCGATGACCGATGGCGCGACCGGCAAGTCCGGGCTCTTCACGATCAATCTCGCGACCGGCAGCGCGACTTGGGTTGGCGAAATCGGTATCGGCGGGAATACGGCAATTGCACCGCCCCTGCTCGACCTGTCTGTGGCCGCGATCCCGGAGCCGGAGTCGTACGCGCTGCTGTTCGCCGGCCTGCTCGGTGTGGCGTGGGTGTCGCGTCGACGCAGGACCATGCGGGACTGAGTTTGATCGTTATGCATGCGGCCGTCCCACGATGCTGGTTTGCAGCGCCGGACGGCTCTTGGTGACTCATCGCGGCAGCTCAAACAACAAAGCCCATGACCTCGGGCTGTCGCGAGATTCGGAGGTACGGGGGACGGAGGAACGATGCAGCTTGCTGATCCCGATCTCGACCTGCTCCTGCAGCACCTGCTGATAGGCGCACGCGGAGAGCTGACTGGCTGGGGAACGCGGGACTACGCGGGCCAGTACAACAACCCGCTGAACCCGACCTGGGGCTCAGCCGACAGGGCGTTTTCTTCGCTGGCCACGCAGGATGCCTCGCGCGCAGCCGACGTGGTGCCGGTGGGCCTGGGGTTCGGCCCGCCAGCGGGCACCCCCACCGCCTACGACAACACCAGCACCTTCATCGTCGA
>JAYUSP010000322.1:0-15249 GCA_043755615.1 Betaproteobacteria bacterium | reverse complement strand
AGATGCTGGGTGCCGAGCGGCTGGTGTACGGGCAACTCGGCGGCGAGCGCTTCACGCTGCGCATTGACGCCACCCTGGCGCCGCCAGCGCCGGGTGCGGTGGTCAAGCTGCATGTCGAACCGCAGCATCTGCATTGGTTCGATGCCGCCACGTCGCAGCGCGTAGGCTGAAGGTGCTGACACCGACACCGACACCGACACCGTCGCCGTCGATCACCTGGCCGTACCCGCGCTGGATCGCACACCGCGGCGCCGGCAAACTTGCCCCCGAAAATACGCTGGCGGCCTTTCGTATCGGCGCGGCGCTCGGGTTTCGCGCCTTCGAGTGCGACGTCAAACTCAGCGCCGACGGTGTGCCGATGCTGTTGCACGATGCAACCCTGGAGCGCACCACCAGCGGCGCCGGCAACGCCGGCCAACAAACCTGGTCGGCGCTGTCGCAGCTCGACGCCGGCGCCTGGCACAGCCGCGCCTTTGCCGGCGAACCGATGCCGACGCTGCAAGCGATCGCGGCGTACGTGCGGCGTAACGGCTTCGCGCTCAATATCGAGATCAAACCAACCCCCGGCGAAGAGCTGATCACCGGCGAGGCCGTCGGCCGCGAAGCCGCCCGCCTGTGGGCCGGCGACACATTGCCGCCGCTGCTGAGTTCGTTTCGCCCCGAGGCCCTGCAAGGTGCGCGCGAATCGGCGAACGCGCTGCCGCGCGCACTGCTGCTCGATACCCTGTGGGCCGGCTGGATGGATGTCGCCCGGGCCCTGGCCTGCGTGGCCATCGTCAGCGACCACAAGCTGATGAACGCCGAGGTCTGCGCCGGCATCCACGCCGCTGGAATGCGCGCGCTGGTCTACACGGTCAACGATGACGAGACCGCAGCGCGCGTGCTCGCCGCAGGTGTCGACGGCGTCATCACCGACGCCGTCGACCACTTCGCGCCGGCCGCCTGACCGCGGCGAGCCCGATCAACCGACCACCGGCGCGGCCGGCGGCACATGCGCTTCCGCGCCGAGCGCGAGGTCGGCATCCTCGGGCGCCGGCAGATGACGCACATTGCGGATGAGCGGAAATTGCCACGCGACCACCGTCACCAGCAGCGCTGCGATGCCGGCAAACGCAAGCGCTGCGCGCAGGCCGACATGCTCACCCAGCCAGCCGCCGATCAGCGCACCCGGCCCGGCCGGCAGCAGGATCAGCCAGCGCATCGTGCTTGTCATGCGCCCGAGCAGCGGCGCCGGTGTCACCGCCTGCCGCAACGACAGGAAGTTGATAAAACTCAACACCGCGCCGAAGCCGAAGCAAAACAGCATCGCGGCAAAAACAAACACCCCCAGCGGCCCCACCGGCGCGACGCTGCATGCCAGCCAGCCGACGCCACTCACCGCCACGCCGAGCAGCAGGCAGGGGCCGGGCCCGATGTGCCCCGATATGCGTCGGCCAAAAACGCTGGCGAGCACGGTGCCAACGCCAAGACCGACAAAGCTCAGGCCCACATCCTGCTCGCTCAAACCCAGCGTGCGCGTCGCGAACAGGATCTGCACGACCACCGCGGCGTGGTGGCACATCTGCCAGACGCCGACGGTCGCCGCCATGCCGACCAGCAGCGGCGTACCGGCAACAAAACGCAGGCCCGCTTTGAGCTCGGGCATAAATCGCGCATCACCCTTGGGGCGCAGCACTTCGTGGACGCGGATGCCGCGCAAGACCCAGACCGAACACATGAGCATGAAAGCGTCGACCAGCAAGGCGACCGGCGCACCGACCGTCTTGATCAGCACACCGGCGAGGCCGGGGCCGGCAACTTCGGCCCCCGAGCTGGCGAGCGCGTTTTTGGCATGCGCCTCGACCAGCCGCTCGCGCGGCACGACCTGGGTCAGCACGATTTGCGACGCCGACCCGGCCACGACATGCACGGTGCCAAGCACAAAGCTCACCGCCGTCATCCAGGCCATGGTCAGCCAACCCATCCACCAGGCCAGCGGCACGGTCAACAGCACCAGCGCAAAGGTGATTTCGCCGGCGATATAGACCGGCAGTTTGCGCACGCGGTCGAGCCAGACACCCGCCGGCAGCGACAGCAACACAAAAGGCGCGATCTCGGCGGCGATGAGCAAGCCCATCTGCGTCGGCGTGGCATGCAGCAGCACGGCGGCGGTCAGCGGCAACGCCAGCATGCTCACCTGGCCGCCGGTGGAGCTGATCAGGATCGACGTGAACAGGCGCCGGTAGGTGGCCTGGCGCAGCAGGTCGTCATGCGGCAGCGTCAAACGCTGGCGCAAGATCTGCCAGAACCTCGACGACAAAATTTTGCTGAACATTTTTCTTCTCGATTCCGTCTCGCATCGGCCCTTGTGAGGCCGGGTGACGGGAAGCTTGCCTGGAGGCCCGGAGCATCCCGCCGATTTCTCAGCGGGCTCCCGGTGGAGAAGGCTGAGAAGCTGCTAGTGGCGCGCCGGCACGAAGGTCAAGACACCGGCTGCCCATGCGCCGCCCAGGGCCATGCCGAGCGGCAGGCGGTGCGGTTGAATGGGTTTGCGGGAGCTCATCGGGCGACTCGTCGGGTGGGCAGGGATGGCATCCTAGCAGCGCCGGGGGTTGGGTGGCAAGGGCAACGGGGCAACGGTGGCCCAGGGAAACGCTGGCCCTGCCGAGTGCGCGCAGAAGGCTGGCCCATCGGGAGACATGCAGCGCGCAGCCCCGTGCCCGGGCGCAACAGATCGATGCAATTTTCACAGGATCGGTAGCGGTGGTGCCCGCCCACGCCGATCTGGGCTGCGGATGGCGTCATAGTCGCGGCTGTTCAAAATTCGTGGTGTGGCGGCCGCTGCGAGTTCCCGCGGCCGGGTGCCGCAGCGGGCATTGATGGGCTCCGATACGGCTTCCAAGCGTGGCCGACCAGTCCGCAACCGCAGAACAAAAACTTCTTGAAGGCTTGATTCGAATGTGTGGCATTGCCGGTTTCTGGACCCCAAGACCCTTCGGTTCCGAACGTGCGACCGAGGTCGCCAACGAGATGGCCTTGCGCATCCTGCACCGCGGGCCCGATGGCTCCGGGGTGTGGGTCGACGCCGACGGCTCGGTGGCGCTGGCCCATCGCCGGCTGGCGATCGTCGATCTCTCCGCCGCCGGGCACCAGCCGATGCGGTCGGTCTCCGGCCGCTACGAGTTGGTCTTCAACGGCGAGATCTACAACCACAACGAGCTTCGCCGCGAACTGCCGCCCGGACCCTGGCGCGGGCATTCGGACACCGAAACGCTGCTTGCAGGCTTCGAGCATTGGGGCATCGAGCAGACGCTGCGCAAGGCGGTGGGCATGTTTGCCATCGCGCTCTGGGATCGTGAACTGCGGCGCCTGACGCTGGCCCGCGACCGGCTCGGCGAGAAGCCGCTCTACTACGGGCACATTGGCGAGCAGTTGCTGTTTGCATCGGAGCTGAAGGCGATGCGCGCCTTCCCGGGGTTTGCCGCCGAGATCGACCGCTCAGCGGTGTCGTCGCTGCTGCGGCACTGCTATATCGCCGCGCCGCTATCCATCTATCAAGGCATCCACAAGCTGCCGCCGGCGACGCTGGCACATTTCGACAGCCCGGGGCAGCGCGCCGAGCCGGTGACGTACTGGTCGGCGTGCGACGTGGTCCGGCGTGGTCAGCAGGAAAGATTCAGCGGCTCGGACGCCGAAGCGATTGACGCCGTCGAGCGCCAGCTCAGCGAAGCGATCGCGCTGCAGCGTGTTGCCGACGTTCCCCTGGGGGCGTTTCTTTCCGGCGGCGTCGACTCGTCGTTGATCGTCGCGCTGATGCAGAAGCAGGCCGCGGAAAAGGTGCGCACCTTCACGATCGGCTTTCACGAAAAAGCCTTCAACGAAGCCGAACATGCGATGGCAGTGGCCCAGCATCTCGGCACCGACCACACCGAGCTGTATGTCAGCGGGCAGCAGGCGCTGGATCTCGTGCCGCGGCTGCCGAGCCTGTATTGCGAACCCTTCGCGGACTCATCGCAGATCCCGACCATCCTGGTGTCGCAGATCGCTCGCCGGCATGTGACGGTGGCGCTGTCGGGTGATGCGGGTGACGAGCTGTATGGCGGTTACACCCGCTATGGCGCGCTCGGCAACGCCTGGTCGCGCCTGTCGCGCCTGCCGCGGCCGCTAAGGCGGCTTGCCGGTGGCACCTTGAACGCCGTGCTACACGGCGGCTGGCGCGCCGCCGATGCCATCGCGGGTTCGCTGCGCGGTGATCACACGATAGGACCGAAACCCTTCGGTGAGCGTGCACGCAAGCTCGCCGACCTGCTGGCGATGCCTTCTCGCGAGGCCTTCTACCGCTATATGGTTTCGCAGATCACCCACCCCGAGCACTATGTCATCGCGGGCGGTGACGCCGCGACCGCGCTGACAACGCCGGCCGCCTGGCCGCAGCAGGCGTCGTTCGACGAACGCATGATGTTCCTCGACCAGGTCAGCTACCTGCCTGACGACATCCTGACCAAGGTCGACCGCGCGGCGATGTCGGTGAGCTTGGAGACCCGGGTGCCGTTCCTCGACCACCGCGTCGTCGAGCAAGCCTGGCGCCTGCCGCTGCACTTCAAGCGCCGCGACGGCGTGAACAAGTGGATCCTGCGCGAGATCCTCTACCGGCATGTGCCGCGCGAGTTGATCGATCGCCCCAAAGCCGGGTTTGCGGTGCCGCTGAGCGCCTGGCTGCGCGGGCCGCTGCGCGACTGGGCCGAAAACCTGCTGGACCCGAAGGCGTTGCGCGAGCAGGGCCTGCTCAATGCTGACGCGGTGCGCCGCATGTGGCGCGATCAACTCTCGGGTCGGCGCGAGTGGATGTACCCGCTGTGGAACATCCTGATGCTGCAAGCCTGGCAGGCAGAAAACCCGGCCTCGGCGTGACCGTCAGCTGCGGTAGTCGGCGTTGATGCGCACATAGTCGATCGACAGGTCGCAGGTCCACACCGAGGCCGTCGCTTCGCCGCGGTGCAGATTCACGCGCACCGTGATCTCGGCCTGCTTCATCACGCGCTGGCCGTCGGCTTCCTGGTATGCCGGGTGACGGCCGCCGCGCTGCGCAACGTGAACGTCGTCGAGATGGAGATCGATCAGGGTCTGGTCGAGATCGTCTATTCCCGCGTAGCCCACCGCCGCAAGAATGCGACCGAGGTTGGGGTCGCTGGCAAAGAACGCGGTTTTCACCAGGGGCGAGTGGGCGATGGCATAGGCCACTCGTCTGCACTCGGCAACGCTGCGCCCGCCGTCGACCTGGACGGTGATGAACTTGGTCGCACCCTCGCCGTCACGAACGATTGCCTGTGCAAGCTGCGTGGCAACGGCAAACACCGCGTCGCGCAGCAAACACCCGTCACCGGACTCGAGCGACTCGATCGGCGCATGTCCGGCGCGCTGCGTGGCGATGAGCACGAAGGAATCGTTGGTCGAGGTATCGCCGTCGATCGTGATGCGGTTGAAACTCTCATTGGCTGCTTCACGCACGAGTTGCTCGAGCAGCGGCTGGCCGATCACCGCATCGGTGGCAATAAAACCGAGCATCGTGGCCATGTTCGGGCGAATCATTCCGGCGCCTTTGGCAATGCCCGAAATGGTGACCGTGCGGCCGCCGATTTGCAGCGTTGCAGACGCCACCTTGGGCCGGGTGTCGGTGGTCATGATGCCGACCGCGGCTTCACTCCAGTGTGTTGCATCGAGGTCGGCCAGCGCAGCGCCCAAGCCGGCCTCGATGCGCTCGACGGGCAGGGTCTCCATGATTACGCCGGTCGAAAAGGGCAGCACTTGTCGTGCCTCGATGCCCAAGCGCGAAGCAAGGGCCTCGCAACTGCGCCGGGCACGCACGATGCCGTCGTCGCCAGTGCCGGCATTGGCATTGCCGGTATTGATCACCAGGGCGCGGATGCCACGTCGCGCTGCAAGGTGTTCACGGCAAACCTGAACCGGTGCCGCGCAAAAACGGTTCTGGGTGAAGACGGCAGCGACCACAGCGCCTTCTTCAATCGCAAAAACCACCAAGTCACGGCGATCCTTCTTGCGGATGGCGGCCATCGTGGTGCCGATTTGCACACCCGCGACGGCAGGGATCTCGGCAGCTTGAAACGCGGCAGCAACTTCAGACATGGGGCTCCTCCAGGAGCCCCATTGTGTCAGCCCGTCTTGGCGCGTCTGGGTATGCCAACGCCCAATATCGGGGACCTCAGCGCGTCAGCTCCCGGGTCAGCACCGGGCCCAGATGTTTGGCCCATTCCTGGTAGCCCAGGTTGCTCAAGTGCACCTGGTCGATGTACATCGCCTGGTTCAGCGAGCTGCCGCTCATGTAGTAGGAACCGATGTCGAGGTACGCCACCTTGCCGGCATTGGCCAGGTTCAGGCGCGCGATCTCGGCATTGATCCTCTGCACCTGGGCGATCAGGATCGGGTCGACGGTCGGGTTGGGTGCGCCCACCGAAGCGCGCGGCAGGGTGCCCATCAGGATCAAGCGTGTGTTCGGTTTCTGGCATTTGACCAGTGACGCCAGGTTCCAGATCGCGCGGCCCGTGACCTCGGGCGTCGGCGCGGTCGTCGACACGTTATTGGCACCGATCATCAATACCACGCTGCGCGGATTCATGTTGTTCAGCAGGCCCGCTTCGAGCCGGTAGGCGACGGTCTGGACGGTGTCACCGCCAACGCCAAAATTGACCTTGCTGTAGCCGGTTGCCAGCGAGTTCCAGAGCGTGGTCTGGAATTTCCACGCGCCGGTGATCGAGTCGCCGAGGAAAACGACGTCGCCAACCCCAGTGTTTGCCGTCGCCCACGAAGCCAGGATGTCGGTATTCGTCGCTTCATCACCGCGGCGCAGCGGCTTGTAGATGCCGCTCGTGTCACCACTCGGGAACTCGAATTTGCAGACCGGCGTGACCGTCGGCGGCGGTGATAGCGTGGTGTCCTTCAGCAGCATCAGCCCTTGTTTCGGGCCCAGGGTCACGGTGGTGGTGACGGCGCCGCTGTTGACTGTTGGGTCCTGGGTGCCGGCCAGTCGGCGATAGCCGACGCCGACGTTGTAGCTGGCGCTCGCAGCGCCGGGGTTGACCAGCACCATGCCGTTTGTATACCGACGCAACCAGATGCCATTGCCGGCGGCAGCGATCGGTGGTGCGTCCAGCGCGGTGCCGATCGGCGCCGAGTATTCGTCGTACCAGGGTGCCGGCTGGGTGCCCGAATTTGCCCACAGCGCGAAGTAGCCGTTTTCGAGCATCGCCGAGGCCAGGCCGTAGCGCACGCGCGCGTAGTCGGTGGGTTCGGCGTAGGCCAGGAAGACGACCTGTTTGCTCGCGTTGGTGTTGGCCAGCGCAGCGCGGTACTGGGCCATCATCGCCGACCAGCCGCCCCAGGTCTCGACCGACCAGCTCTTGCCCATCATGCCGTTGAGCAGCGCGCCGTCGAGTGTGCCCTTGAGCTCGGCGCTGGCGAGCCACGATTGGTCGGCATTGGCGATGACCTTGAGCCCGGGTCGCTGAGCCTTGAGCTTGTTCCAGTAGGCGTTAAAGCCGACGCGCGTTGCCGCCTGCACCGTGCTGTCCTGCCAGGTCTGGTTGCTACCGATACGCTTCCAGTCGGCTGAAACGCGCTGCGGGACGACCGTGTCGGTGTAGACAAAATCGATCTTCGGCTGTGGCTGGAAAAACTTGGCTGCGTCCTGCTCGGCACGCCAGATCGGCCACGACCGGCCCTGCGCATCCTTGGGCGCCCAAGCGGTGAGATTGAGTTCGTACGAGTCGGGCCGCGTGTAGCGCAGCTTCGCGCCGGCAGCGTTGTACAACCACCAGCGATTCAGGTCGGCCGCCGCCGCCAGGCTGGTATCGGTAGCCCGGATTTCATTGATTGCCACATACTGACCCAGAACCAGGCTGGGGTTGCGCGTTTTCAGGTCATTGACATAGCTTGAGATGGTGGCCGCGGTGGTCGCGATCGGCATGTTGACGATCGCCAGATCGAACCTCGCTGCGTGCACTCGGGTCGCCGAAGCGCCAATGCCTCCCAGCAGCACAATCGCGCGCTTCGGCGATGTCGGCGTCGCCACGACAGCCAGCGCGCGCTCGCGTACTGCGGGCTGCTCGACATCCGTTCCTGGGTCGCCATCGACCGGCTGCTCCAGCGTTGCAGCGGCGTCCAGCGCGCCGGCCGTTGCGTCGGTCGACACCACCGCATCAGATGCCTGCGTACCGCCGCCACAGGCGCTGACCATGAACAGCAAGCCGGCACCCAGGTACAGGCTGAGCGCCTTGGCGCTGACAAGTTTGGTTTTATTCAACATCCGGACCCCATCGACTCATGATTTTTGGACTGGCGCTTGAGCGTGCATCGTTCGTTGAACGATTCGGGACACCGCCCACCAGCGTATCGGGAGCATCGGCAGCCCCACCCCCGTACATGAGGGGCAACTCTTGCATTGCCCTCGATTTTGTGTAACGACCGGTTGCGCCCGCGCTCAGTAGGCCGTCTGGAGCCCCTTCGACGTGGGTTTCAGGCGCAGCGCCGGCCGCTCCACCAACCACCACGAGACGCCCGCGAGGCTCAGCGTCGCAACGATGCAGGCGACCAGCGCCACCGGCCCGCGAAGGCCCGGCACGAGCACAACGATAAGGTTGACTATCGGCATGTGGTACAGGTACATGCCGTAGGAAATATCGTGGCCGCGCAGCCAGCGACTCGCCAGGCTTCGATATGAGTAGGCCGCTGCGATCACCACCGCGGCCAGCGGAATCAGCGCCAGGGGTGTCGCCGCGTTGCCGACGGTCGTGAAGCCGGCCGCTTGCAGCAGCACGATCCAGACCAAGTAGGCGCCAATCCAGGCAAAAAATCGGTCTCTGACGAAGCGCTCCTTCCAGTCGGCACGCCACTCCAGGATCATTCCCAACATGAACATGTAGAGCCACGACGGCAGCAACCTCAACAGCACATTCGACCAAGCCTTGGAGTCGCTTTCGCGCACCATCCAAACATAGGCAAACGACGCCACCAGGCACAACGCGAAAGCCAGACCCCAGCGCCAGCCGCTGCGTTGCAGGACCAGCAGGAGCAGCGGAAGCGCCACGTAGAACTGCAACTCGACCGGGATCGTCCACAGACTGCCGTTGACCGAACCCGTCCCGAAGGACTTCAAGAAGGCCGGCGTGTGCGACAGCCCCACGACGTTGGGAAGCACCCAGGTGGCCAGGTCCTGCCAGCGTGCGCCGCCGAGCCCGTGCGACCAGGCGATGCTGATGAAGCAGAAGGCAAAACACAGCCACAGGCCAGGGAAGATTCGAAGCCCGCGATTGGCAAAGTAGGCACCGACACTGCGGCTGCGCCGGTACGACGCCGACACCAGATAACCACTCACCACAAAGAAGATCGGCACGCCGGGAAACGACCCCAGAAGCCACAGCAGCAGCGGATGCACCTCCACCTTCAAATGCTCGATGCCGTGCCACAGCACCACCTGACCGGCTGCCACGAGCCGGATCAGATCAAAATTGTTTTGTCGAGCGTGTGCTTCCACGGGGTTCGATCGATGATCTCGGGCGAGTTGCTGTGCATCACGGGCGTCATCGACGCCGCGGCCCTGCACAGACCTCAAAATAATATACGCGAGACCTTCGCAGGCTAACTTGCAACCTGATGTATCAGGCTGCGCGCGGGTGGTAGGCCGCAAACATCATCATGTCGCACAGCCGGCCCTGCGCATCGCGCTCGAACGCACGCAGCAGGCCTTCGGGCTGCATCCCCAACGCGCCGGCAAAGTGCAGCGCACGCTGGTTGCGCGCGTCGCTGAGTGCGTGGATGCGCATCAATCCAATATCGAAACCCTGGCTGATGACGGTCACCACCGCCTCTCGCATCAGGCCGCGTCCGGCGCTGAGCAGGTCACCCACATAACCGACTTCGCAGCGCGGCGCTTCGAAGTCGAAGGTGTGCAGGTCGATGCGGCCGACATAAACACCTTCGTCGCGTGTGAAGGCATTGAAGATCAGGCACTCGCCATCGCTGACCATCGCCGCGCCGTCGGTGCAAAAGCGCTGCGCCCATTCGAGATCGCGCAGCTTCTGCCCCCAGCCGATGAAGGCCAGGCCCGGCAGCGAGCGATTCAGGCTCTCGACAAAAGCCGTCGCGTGGTCGACGCGCGGCGCCTGCAATACGAGCCGTTCGCTGAACAGCTCGCGCGGCGCGTCGATCAGGGTCTGGCGGTCCAATCGAGTACCCGATCGCGCACCGCTGCCGTCAAGCCAGCTTGCCGTGACACTGCTTGTACTTCTTGCCGCTGCCACAGGGGCAGGGGTCGTTGCGACCGACCTTGGGCACTTGCGCGGCGAGCGTCGCCGGGTCGGGCTCGGAGCTGACGCTGCCGTCTTCGTTGGGGTGCGTGTAGGTCACGTTGCTGACTTGGGTAGCCCGTTCTTCGATCGCCTCGGCGGCCTGCGCGACCTGCTCCTGGGTCTGGATGCGCACCGTCAACAGGATTCGCGTGACCTCGAGCTTGACGACATCGAGCAACTGCGAAAACAGCTCGAAGGCCTCGCGTTTGTATTCCTGCTTCGGGTTCTTCTGCGCATAACCTCGCAGGTGGATGCCCTGGCGCAGATAGTCGAGTGCCGCGAGGTGTTCGCGCCAGTGCGAGTCGATCGACTGCAGAAGCACCATGCGCATGAAAGGTGTGAACTGCTCGACGCCCACGCTGTCGATCTTGCCTTTGAACATTTCGTCGCCAGCCGCGACGACCTTGGCCACGAGGTCTTCATCGGTGATCGAATCGCTGCCTTCGACTGCGGCTTTCAGCGGCACCTCAAGCTGCCATTCTTCGCGCAGTGTTTTTTCCAGGGCGTCGAGGTCCCACTGCTCCTCGACAGTCTCGGCCGCGACATAGGTGCGCACGACGTCGGTCAAGGCGCTCGATCGCAGGTTGGCGATCTGCGCTTCGAGCACTTGTGCTTCGAGGATGTCGTTGCGCTGCTGGTAGATCACCTTGCGCTGGTCGTTCGAGACGTCGTCGTATTCGAGCAGTTGTTTGCGCACATCGAAGTTGCGCGCCTCGACCTTGCGTTGCGCGCCTTCGATGCTGCGCGAGACGATGCCGGCTTCGATGGCTTCGCCTTCGGGCATCTTCAGCCGGTCCATGATCGCGCGCACGCGCTCGCCGGCAAATATGCGCATCAACGAATCGTCCAGGCTCAGGTAGAAGCGGCTCGAGCCGGGGTCGCCCTGGCGGCCGGAGCGGCCGCGCAACTGGTTGTCGATGCGCCGGCTCTCGTGGCGTTCGGTGGCGATGATGCGCAGGCCGCCGAGCGAAGTCACCTGCTCGTGCAGGCCCTGCCATTCGTCGTGCAACGTTTTTGCGCGCAGCGCTTTTTCTTCCGCCGACAGCGACGCGTCGGCATCGACAAACTGGACCTGCTTTTCAACATTGCCGCCGAGCACGATGTCGGTGCCGCGGCCGGCCATGTTGGTGGCGATCGTGATCATCTTCGGCCGCCCGGCCTGGGCCACGATCTCGGCTTCCTTGGCGTGCTGCTTGGCATTGAGCACCTGGTGCGGCAGCGTGACCTTGGTCAGCAGCTCGGAGACAAGCTCGGAATTTTCGATTGAGGTCGTGCCCACCAGCACCGGCTGGCCGCGCTCATAACACTCGCGGATATCGGCGGTGACGGCGTCGTACTTTTCCTTCGAAGTCTTGTAGATCAGGTCCAGCTCGTCCTTGCGCACGGTGGGCATGTTCGGCGGGATGACCACGGTCTCGAGGCCGTAGATTTCCTGGAACTCATAGGCTTCGGTGTCGGCCGTGCCAGTCATGCCGGCAAGCTTGCCGTAAAGGCGGAAGTAGTTCTGGAAAGTGACCGATGCAAGCGTCTGGTTTTCGCTCTGGATCTGTACCCGCTCCTTGGCCTCGACGGCCTGGTGCAGGCCGTCGCTCCAGCGCCGGCCTGTCATCAAACGACCGGTAAATTCGTCAACGATGATGACCTCGCCGTTCTGCACCACGTAGTGCTGGTCGCGGTGGTAGAGGTGGCGCGCACGCAGCGCCGCGTAGACATGGTGCATCAGCGTGATGTTGGCCGGGTCGTACAGGCTCGCGCCTTCGACCAGCAGCCCGGCCTGCGACAGCAGCGCTTCGGCGTTTTCATGGCCGGTCTCGGTAAGAAAAACCTGGTGCTGTTTTTCATCGACGGTAAAGTCACCGGCCTCGATGACACCTTCGCCGGTGCGCGGGTCTTCTTCGCCGATCTGCTTTTTCAACGCCGGCACCACCGCATCGATCTTGACGTACATCTCGGTGTGGTCTTCGGCCTGGCCGCTGATGATCAGCGGCGTGCGTGCCTCGTCGATGAGGATCGAGTCGACCTCGTCGACGATCGCAAAGTGCTGGCCGCGCGACATCACGCGGTCGGCAACTTCGTAGACCATGTTGTCGCGCAGGTAGTCGAAGCCAAACTCGTTGTTGGTGCCGTAGGTGACGTCGGCGTTGAACGCGGCTTGTTTTTCTTCGCGATTCATGCCCGGCACGTTGACGCCGACCGTCAGGCCCAGGAAGGTGTACAGCCGCCCCATCCACTCGGCATCGCGCCGCGCGAGGTAGTCGTTCACGGTGACCAGGTGCACACCCTTGCCGGCCAGCGCATTCAGGTATACCGGCAGCGTGGCCATCAGGGTCTTGCCCTCACCGGTGCGCATCTCGGCGATCTTGCCTTCGTGCAGCACCATGCCGCCCATCAACTGGACATCGAAGTGGCGCATCTTCAGCGTGCGCTTGCCGGCTTCGCGCACTACCGCAAAGGCGTGTGGTAACAGGTCTTCGAGCGTCTCCCCGGCCGCCAGGCGGCTGCGGAACTCGTCAGTCATGGCGCGCAGCGCGGCGTCATCGACCTTTTCGTAGTCGGCTTCGAGCGCATTGATCTGCTGCACCGAGCGCCGGAAGGTCTTCAGCAGGCGGTCGTTGCGACTGCCAAAAATCTGGGTCAGGAAATTGGGCAACATGCAGCGTGACTCTTGTTGTGGACCGCGGGTTGCGGAAAATGCCATCGAGGCCCGGCAGGGCCGCGAACCACGCCCCCTACGGTGGGGCCGATCTGCCGCGGCTCAAGCCACGAACACATATCGAGTCCAGGGCGCGGGGCGGCGGGTCAAAGCGGGCACGGGCAAAGCCTATGATTTTACTACCTGCGCGCTTGGGTACGTGGCAGGCCCTCAGCGGCGAAGCGTCGGTGAGGCGGGCACCTGCGCCGCATTGCGCGGGGCCGCCAGAAACCGCGCCGGATCCTGCGGCACACCTTCGAGCAGCACCTCGAAGTGCAGATGCGGCCCGGTCGACCGACCCGAATTGCCGACCTCGGCAACCACCTGGCCGCGCTTGACGATCGCCCCCGGCCTGACCACGATCTTCGAGGTGTGCGCGTAGAGGGTGCTCAGGCGATTGCCATGGTCGATTTCGAGCAGGTTGCCGTAGGCCGGATGCCAGTCGGTGGCGACCACCACGCCGCCGGCTGCCGCCCGGACCGGCGTGCCCGCCTCGGCTGAAAAATCCAACCCCGTGTGCAGTGCAGCGCGGCCGGAGATCGGGTCGGCGCGAAAGCCAAATCCTGAACCCACCGGCCCGTCGATCGGCGCCGAGGTCGGCACCATCAACGCCGCCAGTCGGGTTTCGAACAGGCGCGACTCGATGAGCGTGAAGATATCGGCACGTTCGTCGGCATCGACATCGAGCGCGTGCACGCTTTGGCTCAGCGCTTCCAGGGTCGGCCGGTTCAGCGGCACGTACAGCCCACCGCGCCCGCCGGACGCCGCCGGGCCCGAGCGGCGCAGCGGGCCCAGGTCTTCAGGCTTGACGCCGGCCAGCCCGGCAACACGCTCGCCAACCGCTTCGAGCTTCACCAGCTTGGCCTGGATCTCGCCGACCTTCTGCGCCATCGCATCGAGGTTTTCGCGCAGGAAACGGTCGCGCTGCGCCAGTTCACCGCGCATGACCAGGCTCACGATATCGCTGACCAAAGGCCAGCCTTCGCGGGCGGCTTTCAAAAAGAGATGGTGGTAGACGGCGCCGGACGTCAACAGCAACAGCAGCACCAGGCCGAGGGCCAGCGCCACCAGTTGCCAGCCGCTGACGCGCCAGACGCGCGTTCTGACCATGCGGGCATCGGTTATCAGGATCTGCATGGCATCGCTCCGGCAAGGTCAGGCTGCAAGGGCCGCCCGCGGCCGACGCAGGCGGCCACGCAGCCATGATGCCATCGGCTTTTCGATGAACCGATGCACCGCCCAGGCCGCCACCACCATCAGCAAGGCGAGGCCCCAGAACAGCAGCGCGGTCGGCAGCTTGTCGCCGAGACGGTTCAGGACCAGATAGCCAATGCTCTGGTGCAGCAGGTACAGCGGATAGGTCAGCACGCCCAGGGGCAGCCAGCCGCGCCATCGCAGCGCACGCAGCCGGTTCGAAGCCACCGCCGACATCACGACAAAGATCGCCGTGACGCCGATTGCAGCGACGACCGGCGAGATCTCGGTGCTGTAGGTCTGGGTCAACGATCGGGCCATCGTCATCGACTGGTGCACGGCGAGCGCCCATGCGCCGAGCAGCAGTGCCAGCCGCTTGAGCGTCCAGCCCTGGTCGTGGATGATGAAAAGCACGGCGCCGGCAATGAACAGCGGCGCGTACTCGGCGTTGAGCCAGTTCCACAACGGGCCGGTGCGCACCATGCGTTGCAGCGTGGCCACGATGAGCCAGGCCCACAACAGGCTCTCGATGCGCCCCATCCAGCCCAGCGCCAGCACCGCAGCCACCATCAGATAAAAGCGCATTTCGACAAACAGCGACCAGTAGGCGCCGTCGATCGACGGCACGCCGACAAAGCCGCTAAACATGGTCATGTTGACGACGTACTGCAGGGCCGTGAACTGGTAGGCCGGGTGTGGATCGGGCAGCAGCCAGGCGACGAGCAAGGTCAGCGTGCAGCAAACCCAGAACGCCGGGTACAGGCGGATGAAGCGCGAGACCACAAAGTCGCGCAGCACTCCGGAGCGGGCGCTCATCAGGATCACGAAGCCGCTGATCACAAAGAAGAGCTCGACGCCCAGATAGCCATAACGGGCCAACGCATCGATGGCGGGGTAGCTGAAAGTGCTCGGCTTGTCGCCTGCGTTGCCACGAAATGCCCAGTGAAAGATCAGCACCATGGCCGCCGCGGTGAAGCGCAGCAGGTCGATCTCGAGCAGGCGTTTTTCTTCTTTTTGCATGAG
>JAYUSP010000321.1:0-4650 GCA_043755615.1 Betaproteobacteria bacterium | reverse complement strand
GACCTGCTGCGCCAGGGCGACGAGGTCGAAGTCATCGCACCGGCTTCGCTGCGCGAGGCGTTGGCGGGGCGGCTGGTGCGGGCGGCGGCGAGGTACGGGCAGCCGCCGGCCTAACGCGCTGCCACCTGGGTCGGCTGCTGCCGCTGCAGCATCGCGGCCACGACCTTGGTCGAACAGTCCTCGCGTGCGCGCCGGGTCGGCAACTCGTTGCAACGCGACACCCGCTCCATCACCAGCGGCGACGGCGCCAGCCACTGGGTCGGCGACGCTGCATCAAAGGTCAGCATCAGCGCGCCGACGATACTCATCGTCGTTGTCAGCGCCGCGGCGGCGGCAATGATGCGGCGCCTGAACGGCAGGCACAAGGTCGGGGTCTCGTGGGTCATGGCGACTCCTGGGGTTACGTCGGCGCGCCCAGCGTGGCGCAGGAGCGCTGCCCCGACATCGTCAACGCGATGCATGACCGGGGCCTGAGAGACCGGTGCGTCCGCTGCGTTGCGGATACGCCGCGACGTCATCGCCGGGTGCGCATCATCAACCGTGACGATGACCCGCCGCGTTGGAAGGCGCTACCTTGTTCCTATGGCACCCCGCTCGCCCCCGACGAACCGGCCCTTGCCCGGCAACGAGCGCTGGTACGTGGCCATGCTCGACGCGATCGAGCAGCCGATGATCCTGGCGCAAGCCGATGGCACGCTGATCCATGCCAACCGCAGCGGGTTGGCGCTGCTGCGCCGGGGGCCCGGCTTGTGCCTGCGGCGTGCTGCGGTGTTCTGCCGCGACATCACCATGGCGCCGGCGTTCGACGCGGCCTTGCGGGCCGTGGCTGCCAGTGGTCAGCCGCTGGATTTCCAGTTCCAGCCAGCGCCGCCGCTGCCGGAGCCCGCGCCCGCGCCGCAGGAAGGAGGCCGAATCCGAGTGATCCCGTTGCATGCGGGGGGCGGCGCTACCGCGCTGCTGCTGACCTGGCCGCCCACAAAAAGTGAAAAGGTCACAAATTTGCAGTGATCGATTCACCGCCTGCCGCGCTGGCTGCTGCCTAACCTTGGACCACAGCGGCGCCACATCGGCCCGCAGCGCACGAGGGGAACATCGATGATTGAGTCCGCCGCCCATCGCGACCAGAACGCTGCCAGCATCGGCCAACGGGGCCCGCTCGCGGCAAACGCCGAACGCATCGGCCGCAGCGAAAACGCCGACCCCGGGCTTTCGGGATGGCTGTCGCTTGCGGTGGATCAGGTCGACTACGGGCTGCTGCTCGTCGACGACGACCGCGAAATCGTCCACCTCAATCGCGTCGCCCAGGCCGAACTCGACGAGCATCATCCGCTGCAACTTCTTGGCCGTGAACTGCGCGCACGCCACGCCCAGGACATGGCCCATCTGTACGACGCGCTTTCAGCCGCTTCGCGCCGCGGCTTGCAGCGCCTGCTCACATTGGGCATCGGCGAACACCGCGTGAGCATCGTCGTGGTGCCGCTGGATCCGCAGCGCCTGGCGTCCCCCGGACTCACGCTGCTGATGATGGGCAAGCGCGACACCTGCGAGTCGCTTTCGCTGCACTGGTACGCGGTCAGCCACCACCTGACCGCCGCCGAGGCCCTGGTGCTGAAGGGTTTGTGTGACGGTTTGACCGCGACCCAGATCGCTCACCACCGCGGCGTCAAGCTGTCCACCATCAGGACCCAGATCACGATGATCAGGACCAAGACCGGCACCGACAAGATCGTCTCGCTGGTGCGTCAGGTGGGCATGCTGCCGCCGCTCGTGAGCCCGCTGCGCGGCATGTTGTGACCGCAGCACGGCACCGCCATTCGGTGCTCGGGCGCGGGACGGAACGGCTACCATGCCTTGACAAGCTGCCGCCTGGATCGGGCATGAGTGCGATCTCAACCATCGACAACAACGCCTTCGCGTGCCGCCGGAACCCTTCGACCACCCTGCGCTCAGCGAGCCGCTGCGCGAGCTCGCACGCCGCGGCACCTTGCGGCTGTACAAACGCAAAGGCATCGTCGTCATCCAAGAAGGTGACCGCGGTGAACTGCTCTTCATCGTGCTCAGCGGGCGCGTGCAGGCTTTCGGCAGCAACCCCGACAGCGGGCGCGAAGTGATCTACGGCAGCTACGGGCCGGGCGACTATGTCGGTGAGATGAGCCTTGACGGCGGCCTGCGCTCGGCCAGCGTGCAGACCCTGGAGCCGACCTTGTTTTCGCTCGTCCACCGCGTCACACTGGAAAAGTTCATCGCCGAAAACCCGGCCTTTGCGTTTGACCTGCTGGCCAAGGTCATCCGGCGCGCGCGCGCCGCGACACTGAGCGCGCAGCAGATGGCGACTGAAGATGTTTATGGCCGACTGCGCATGCTGCTCAACACCATGGCCGTCGTGCAGCCCGACGGCACGCGGCTGGTGGCCGAACGGGTGACGCATGAAGGCCTGGCCCAGCGCCTGGGTTGCGGGCGCGAAATGATCAGCCGGGTGTTGAAGGCGCTGCAGTTCGGCGGCCATATCAACCGCGCGAAGACGCCGTTTGTGATTAAAGGGGTGTTGCCGACGCGGTGGTGAGGATGACCCAATCCGGGTCGTTGAGCTTGCAGCTTGGCTGCTGCCGCCGCGGCAGCGTTGGCCGCCACGTGTTTCGCGCGTCGGTCGGGCGGCACAAGGAGACATCATGGTGTTGAACTGCGATATCGATCGAAGGACACGCGGCTTCATTCACGCGGTCGTGCTTGCCGGCTTGGTGGGGCTGACCGGCGTTGCGCAGGCGACGGCGCCGGCCTGGCGCGTCGATCGCAGCCCGAACGGGCACCTGTGCCGCATCACCGACGCCGAGCTGCCCGCGCGTTCGCCGACCAGCCAGCGCGGCAGCAAGAACTTCTCATCGTTGGCGGCGGCGTGCGCAAACGTCGATGCCAAACGTGGCTCAGGTAACAGCTGCCTGTATCCGTCGCCGTGGACGTACCAAACCTGCGCCGCGCGCGCGCAGACCAGGCTGCCATCGACGCCGCTGTTGCAGATGCCGCTGTCCAGCCCCTCGGCCGGCGCGCGTGCACCCAACTCGTTGCGTTTGATGACTCCTTTTGTCGCATCGCGCCCGCTGGTCATCTATCCCGACTACTGTGCGGCGCCGGGCGTGGACCTAAACCCGGCACACAACTTTCCCGCCGTCCTGCGGATCGTGACTCGGCCAGACCCTCCCAAGGCAGACCCGCTCAAGCCAGATCCGCTCAAGCCTCACTGCTCGGCAACCCTGGTTGGAGTTCGCGCTCTACTGACTGCCGCGCACTGTGTCGACGCGCCGGCGTCCGGCAACCCATCGCTGCTGGTCGTGCTTGCAAACAATGGGACCCAAACGCTCGAATGCAAGCCGCCGCCGCAAGCCTATTCAGACGTCCCCCCGGACGTCAGAAAGTCGAATTGCATGGCGGACAACACCGGCTGCGCCAGCGACGTGGTGTTGTGCACACCGACTGACACCAAGTTCAACCTGGCCCCCTCCCCGGCGGCCGTGGAGGCGGTTCAACTCGACCCGAATGCGGCCGGCAAATTCGCCGTGATTGCCGGCTACGGCTACGACGACTCGCCCGCGCCGCGGCTCTGCATCGGCAAGTTGCCATTCACCCTTCCTAAGTGGATCGACGAGCCGGCGAAGGCCATCAAGAAGCAGCATCTCCTCGCCGCCACCGAGCCAGCAGGTGCGGCCTCCGCGGCCGCCGACTACGGCGACAGTGGCGGCCCGGTATTCGACAGCACCAACCCCAGCAGCCGACGTGTCATCGGCGTGATTCACGGCTTTCAAGGCTCGCAGACTCTGTTTGTGCCGCTTTTCAGACACTCGATTGCGGGCTATCTGCGCGATCGGAAACTTGGCGTCTGTGGCGCAGACCTTGTGAAATGCGCGCGCCCGCCCTGCTCGCCCGGCTCGGACTGCTGACCCGCTAGCCACGCACCCTGCCGCGGCCGCGGCGAAACCAATCGTCCTTGGTCGGTGTTGGCGTCGCACGCCAGGCCCGCGTCGCAGATGGCGTGCTTGAAACCGCGGCCTCTTCCGATTGGTGAACCTTCGACTCGATCGCGAAGTTGGTCTTTGCAACCTCGTCGTACTGCTCATTCGCGATCATGCGCGTCACTGTTGGCGCCGCCGCACTGGTGCCGGAAATGCGCGCGCTGCTGCCCGGTAGCAGGCCGGTGGTGCGCAAGCCGCGCAGTGCCACACCAATATCGCCGGGTGCATCGATATCAGGCGCAACCCGCTGATTCGTGGCGTCAACGCCTTCCATCGCAGCGGGGTGGCACAAGCCGCCGGGATGCAGGCTGCTGTCGGCAGCCGTGCCGCGGCCAGGGCCGCCGCTGGAGTACACCGCCATTTCGCCATCGGCCAAGCGATAGGCACCTACCACCACCGTGGCGCCGAGGACGGGCACAACCCCGGTTTTTTTGTCCGGTTCCGCGCCGTCGTTTGACCAGAAGTTTTTTCGCGTCGGCGCGACGCCAGCCAGCGTACCCAGACTGCTGTCGGGCTGAAACGGCCGCGGCACCTGGTCTGTGACCCAGCGTGCGCGCCGCTCGCAGAAGTCGCGCACTTCGGGCGTGAACTCGGTCGGGTCGGGAACGGGCTGGTCGTCGTCGATGGTCGACTGCTGCCGGCGCAG
>JAYUSP010000320.1:0-4653 GCA_043755615.1 Betaproteobacteria bacterium | reverse complement strand
TTTACGGGCGCAGCACTGCGCGTCGAAAGTGGAGCAAAACGATGGGTGCCAAACTTAAGGTTGCCGGCTTTATTGCACTCGGCGCCGTCGCCGGTGCGCTGGCCACGATGCAGGTGCAGGCGGTTGCGCAGCGCACGCTGGCACCGCTGCCGCTGGAAGAGCTGCAACAGCTCGCCGCGGTATTTGGCATCGTCAAGACCGACTATGTCGAATCCGTGGACGAGAAAAAACTCATCTCCGACGCCATCGGCGGCATGGTCGCCGGCCTCGACCCGCACTCGCAGTATTTCGACAAAAAGAGCTTCAAGGAATTCCGCGAAGGCACCAGCGGCCGCTTTGTCGGTGTCGGCATCGAGATCGGCATGGAAGACGGCGTCGTCAAGGTCGTCTCGCCGATCGAAGGCTCGCCGGCGTTTCGCGCCGGCATCAAGGCCGGCGACCTGATCACCCGCATCGACGACACCCCGGTCAAGGGCCTGAGCATGGACCAGGCCGTCAAGCGCATGCGCGGCGAGCCGAATACCAAGGTCACCTTGCAGATCTTCCGCAAGGCAGAAAGCCGCGCCTTCCCGGTGACGATTGCGCGCGAAGAGATCCGCGTCCAGAGCGTGCGCGCCAAACTCGTCGAGCCGGGTTACGGCTGGGTCCGCGTGAGCCAGTTCCAGGACCGTACGGTGGAAGATTTCGTGCGCAAGGTCGATGAGCTGTTCAAGGCCGAGCCGAATATGAAAGGCTTGGTGCTCGACCTGCGCAACGATCCCGGCGGCCTGCTCGACGCGTCGGTGGCGATCAGCGCGGCTTTCCTGCCCTCGGACGTGGCGGTGGTCTCGACCAATGGCCAGCTCGCCGACTCCAAGGCGACCTACAAGGCCTCGCCCGAACACTACGCGCGCCGGGGCGGCGGTGACCCGCTGCGCCGGCTGCCGGCGGCGCTGAAGACCGTGCCGCTGGTGGTGCTCGTCAACGAGGGTTCGGCGTCAGCCAGCGAGATCGTCGCCGGCGCGCTGCAAGACCACAAACGCGCCACCATCATGGGCGCGCAGACCTTTGGCAAGGGCTCCGTGCAGACGATCCGCCAGCTCAGCCCGGAGACGGCGCTGAAGATCACCACGGCGCGCTATTTCACGCCCAACGGCCGCTCGATCCAGGCCAAGGGCATCGTGCCCGATATCTGGCTCGACGAAACTTCCGAAGGCAACGTGTTCGCGGCCTTGCGCATGCGCGAGGCCGACCTCGAAAAACACCTCGCCGGTGCCGACGACAAAAAAGACGAAGCGCGCGACAAGGTGCGCGCCGACGAGCGCAAGAAGGTCGAGGAGCAGCTCGCCAAACAACGTGAACTCAAGCCCCTGCCCGAATTTGGCAGCGTCGAAGACTTCCCCCTGCAACAGGCACTCAACCAGTTGCGCGGCAAACCGGTGATCGTGAGCAAGACGGCAGCCGAGCGCAAGGCCGAGGCCAGCACGCAGTGACCGGGTCGATGGCTGGAGACGATGGGGCCCGCGAGGGCCCCTTCTTGCTTTTGCCGGCGCCATCGCCGCTGCGGCCAAGCCCGGTGCAGCCGCGATGACCGACGAGCAACTGCTGCGCTACTCGCGCCACATCCTGCTCGACGAGATCGGCGTCGAAGGCCAGTTGCGCATCGGCGCCGCGCATGCGCTGGTCATCGGGGCCGGTGGCCTCGGCTCGCCGGTCGCGCTGTACCTGGGCAGCGCGGGGGTCGGCACGCTCACCATCGTCGACGACGACGATGTCGACCTGACCAACCTGCAGCGCCAGATCGTGCATGACGCCGCCGGTATCGGCAGCCCGAAAGCACATTCGGCGGCCGCCCGGATTGCATCGATCAACCCGGATGTGCGTATCGTGCCGCTGGTGCAGCGGGCGGATGCCGCGATGCTCGACAAGCTCGTCGCGCAGGCCGATGTAGTGCTCGATTGCAGCGACAACTTCTGCACCCGGCATGCGGTCAACGCCGCGTGTGTGCAGCATCGCCGCCCGCTGGTGGCCGGTGCGGCGATCGGCTTCGACGGCCAGGTCTCGGTCTACGACACACGCATCGCTGGCGCGCCCTGTTATGCCTGTCTCTTCCCGCCTGAAGCCGCTTTCGAGGAAACCCGCTGCGCGACGATGGGTGTCTTTGCGCCGCTGGTCGGCATCATCGGCAGCATGCAGGCCGCCGAGGCGCTGAAGCTCATCGCCGGCATCGGCCCGTCACTGGCCGGCCGCTTGCAGATGCTCGACGCCCGCAGCATGGAGTGGACCGAGCTACGGCTGGCGCGGCAGCCCGACTGCAAGGTCTGCGCGGCGTCCGCCACCGATCATGGCTTGAGGTTGCCTTAAGCTCGCCGACATGCAGAACGAGCCACCGCGCACCCCCCCAGCGACACCCCCGCCGATCCACGCGCGCAACTTCCCCAGCGCCGAGCAGGAAGCCAAGGAAGAGCACCCGGCGCCGCTGTATTCCGGCCCCGAAAGTGCCTACCGCCTGGCCTTCACCGACACCGAGTTTTTGCTCCGCGACGAGCTTCGGCCGGTGCGCATGCAACTGGAGCTGCTCAAACCCGAATTGATCCAGGACGAGCACCAGATCAAATCGACGATCGTGATCTTCGGCAGCGCACGCATCGCGCCGCCGGCCGACGCAGCGAGGCAGTTGAAGGCCGCGCAGGAGAACACCGACGACGCTGCGCTGCGCCGGGCCGAAACCGCGGTCGCGATGAGCCACTATTACGAAGAGGCGCGCCGCTTCGCCGCGCTGGTGACGACCCGTTCACGCAACCACGACATACCGATCTACGTCGTCACCGGCGGCGGCCCCGGCATCATGGAAGCCGGCAACCGCGGCGCGTTTGATGTCAATGGCAAAAGCATCGGCCTGAATATCGTGTTGCCGCACGAGCAGTCACCCAACCCGTACATCACACCGGAGTTGTGTTTCCAGTTTCACTATTTCGCGCTGCGCAAGATGCACTTTCTGATGCGCAGCATCGCGTTGGTGTGTTTTCCCGGCGGCTTCGGCACGCTAGACGAACTCTTCGAGGTGATGACGCTCAAGCAGACCGGCAAGGTGCGCCAGCGGCCGATCCTGCTCTTCGGGCGCGACTTCTGGACCCGTCTCATCAACTTCGACTTGCTCGTTGAGACTGGCATGATTTCGCCGCAGGACCTGGGCCTTTTCCACTTTGTTGAAACCGCCGAGGAGGCCTGGACCTTCCTCGAATCGCACTACGGATTCGACCTGCCCGCCAACCAACGCGGGGCACGAGCCGAAGATGTCTGACCTTGCCCCCAAGATACCTTTGGCGTCGGCCGCCGAGGGGGGAATGTCAGGCTCGGGGCGGCTCAAGCCCGGACTGCGACAAGTCAGCCTGATCGGCGCGCCGACCGATATCGGCGCCGGTAGCCGCGGCGCGAGCATGGGTCCCGAGGCGCTGCGTGTGGCCGGCCTGCGCACGGCCATCGAGGGCCATGGTGTCGAGGTCATCGACCGCGGCAATCTGGTCGGCCCCGCGAACCCCTGGCTGCCGCCGGTGCAGGGGTACCGGCATCTGGCCGAAGTCGTGGCCTGGAACGAGGCCGTGCACGCCGCGGTCTACGCCGAACTGCTGGCGGGCCGGGTGCCGATCCTGCTTGGCGGCGACCATTGCCTGGGCATCGGCTCGATCAGCGCCGTGGCGCGCTATTGCCGCGAGATCGGCAAAAAACTGCGCGTGCTCTGGCTCGACGCGCATGCCGACTTCAATACCAGCGCGCTCACACCCAGCGGCAATATCCACGGCATGCCGGTGGCCTGCCTGTGTGGTCACGGCCCACAGGCGCTGGTCGAAATCGGCGGCACGGTACCGGCGCTGAACCCAAAAGTGGTGCGCCAGATCGGCATCCGCAGTGTCGACGCTGGCGAAAAACACCTCGTCAACGAAGTCGGCCTCGAAGTCTTCGACATGCGCTACATCGACGAGATGGGCATGCGCCACACGATGGAGTTGGCGCTGGCGACGATGGACACCAACACCCATTTGCACGTGAGTTTTGATGTCGACTTCCTCGACCCCGAGATCGCCCCCGGTGTCGGCACCACCGTGCCCGGCGGGCCGACCTACCGCGAAGCGCAGTTGTGCATGGAGATGATCGCCGACAGCGGCCGACTCGCCAGCCTGGACGTGATGGAGCTGAACCCGGCGCTCGACGTGCGTAACAAAACCGCGCTGCTGGCGGTCGACCTGATCGAGAGCCTGTTTGGCAAAAGCACGCTGATGCGTGCTTCGTCCTGATGCGCGCACCGATGCGCACACCGATGCGCAAACTGACGCGCGCTGCGCCGTGAGTGATCGTCTAACGTTCGACATCATCATCATCGGCGCCGGCATTGCCGGGGCGTCGCTCGCCTGGCGCCTGGCGCCGCACCGGCGGGTGCTGCTGCTCGAAGCCGAGCCCCAGCCGGGCTATCACAGCACCGGGCGCAGCGCCGCGATGTTCATGGAAAGTTACGGCCCGCCGCAAGCCCGCGCACTGGCGCGTGCGAGCCGGGCGTTTTTTGAGCAGCCGCCAGCCGGGTTTGCTGACCAGCCCCTGGTCGCGCCGCGTGGTGTGCTCTACCTCGCGCGTGAAGGCGAGGCAGCACAGCTCGACGAGACGCTGCACAGCCTGCGC
>JAYUSP010000319.1:0-4656 GCA_043755615.1 Betaproteobacteria bacterium | reverse complement strand
CCGACAAGACGCCAACGAGCCGCCAACACCGATGCCCGAGCCCGCGCTGATCGACATCGTCACGCCGTCGACCGCGGCATTGCTCGACACCGCGCGCGAGATTTTCAGCGAGTACGCCAGCGCGCTGGGCGTCGACCTGTGTTTCCAGAATTTCGACGCCGAGTTGACGGGGCTGCCGGGTGAGTACGCGCCGCCCACGGGCGCGCTGCTGCTGGCCACCGTCAACGGCCAACTTGCCGGCTGCGGCGCCTTTCGCGCGCTGCAGGATGTCGACCACACCAACGCCTGCGAAATGAAGCGCCTGTACGTGCGCCCGGCCTTCCGCCGCTTCGGCCTGGGCCGCCGGCTCGCGGTGGCGTTGATGGAGCGCGCCACCGAAGCCGGTTATTCGACGATGCTGCTCGACACGCTGGACGACATGGAAGCCGCGCGTGATCTCTACGAAAGCCTCGGCTTCGAAGATATCCCGCCGTATTACTTCAACCCGATTGCTGGGGCGCATTACCTGAAGGCCGATCTCGGGGATTTCCCGACACGGTATTGAAGGCCTCTGCGCCCCGGCGCATCATCGCTTGGGATGATGCCGGGGGGCTTCCTGCTGGCGTACAAGGTAACTCCAACAAATCCGGAGGATCGAATGCACACCACCACCCTGCGCCGGCATGCCATCAACTCGGCCATCGCTCTGGGCCTGCTGGGGGCGACTGGCGCCGCCAGCGCACAGCCGATCAGCCTGGTCAACAACACCGTCAACATCTTTCGCGATACACGCGGGGCAAACGATGTGGGCAATACGCCGGGAGAGCGGATGCAGTTCGGTGCCGACATCGTCGGCGGCTCCGACGGCGCTTTCATTCGTGCCATCTATCCAGCCAGCGGGCAGCAGCTATTTCAGACCAATCTGGGCACCTGCGCACCGCTGACAGTGAGCGCGAATTTCTGCTCCAACGCCACGACGTTCAACGCTAACCGCCTGGGCGAATGGAAGCTGCGCTTCACCCGCGGCGCCGAGATTTTCGAAGCCACTGCGCCTTCATTGCTGGGTGCTGAGCAGGCGGTGCCGTTCCCGGTGTCGGTTTCGATCTCGGGCACGGGCCTCACGCCGACGATCTCTTGGCAGATTCCTGGCGCGTTTGCGCCCGACGGGCTGCGGGTCAACATCTTCGACAAGAACAGTATTCGCGCTAACGGCACCGCCGATGTGATCCACAGCATCGCCATTTCGCCCGACGCCACGTCGTACACCCTGCCGTCGCTGATGAACGGCAACAACCAGCCCCTCGACACCGGTGGCAACTACACGATCGGCCTGCAACTCATCGAAACCCGCGGCCACGTCGCGTTCACCAACAACAACGCGCAGATCCTGCGCCGGTCGAACTCGTTTTTTGCATTCACCCCGCTCACCGGCAACGTACCCGACGACATCGCGCTGCCGACCGTCGTGAACGGTGTCTACAACTTCAACGTCGCCAGCGTCGGACCCGGCAGCATCACCTTCATCGACCCCTTCGTCGCCGTCGGCTACGACTACGCAGTCGGCGCCGGCGACCCCAACTTCGCCTCGGTGGTGCTGCCCGATATCGGTGACGGCCAGTTCACGCTTGCGTTCACCGACGCGGGCGGGGCGCAGACGGTGAGCGTGGCGCATGGCCAACAGTATTTTTTCGGCCAGGGCGGCACCGGCGCTTTCCGCGTCACCGGCATCGAAACCGACGCCATGCTCGACCCCGCCGACGCCACGGCCTTCATCACCGGCCTGACCTTCAGCAAGGCCGGCGCCTTTACCGGCACGATGACGCCGATCACGCAGTTTGTCGCCGAGGTGCCCGAGCCGCAGACCTGGGCGCTGTTCGCGCTGGGCCTTGCCGGCCTCGCGGGCCTCGCGGGCCAGCGACGCCTGGGGTCGGCCCGCCGCCGCGCCGGCCATTGAAGCCCGGGGCAGGGTGCAGGCAGCGGTACGATCCGCTTCATGTCACCCACCCCCACCCTGACCCCGACCCAGACATCCGGCCCGCTCGAACTGCGTGTGGGCGCGTTGCGCCTGGCGCTGCGCCCCGACCTTGGCGGCAGCATCGCCGGCCTCTGGCAGGGTGACCTCGCGGTGCTGCGCAGCAGCGAACCCGCAGCGCTGGCGCAGCCGCGGCAGGCGGGTTGTTTCCCGCTGGTGCCGTATTCCAACCGCCTGGGCCACCGCCGCTTTCGCTGGCTCGGCAAGGAATACACGACGCAGCCGAATTTCGACGACGGCCCACATTCGCTGCACGGCGTGGCCTGGCAGCGCGCCTGGGCCGTCGAGTCACATCGTGAGCACGACACGGTGCTGCACCTCGAACATGCGGGCGACGCCGACTGGCCGTTTGCCTTCAGCGCGACGCAGACCTTTGCGCTCACCGACCATGCGCTGAATATTGGCCTGTCGATCACCAATACCGCCGACAAGCCGGCGCCGGTGGGCCTGGGCTGGCACCCCTACTTCCCGAAACGCGCACGCAGCCGGCTGCATATCGAACTCACCGACCGCTGGGAAAGCGACAAGACGACGCAGTTGCCGACACGCAAGGTGCCGCAGCCGGGCATCGACGGTGATGTCGTGCATCTGGACTTCGACAACTGCTTCGAAGGCTGGCAGGGTGCGGCGCGCATCCGCGACGAACGCCTGTCGCTCAAGCTCACCTCGTCGCTGCCCTATCTCGTCGTCTACACACCGCCTGCGCGCGACTATTTCTGTGTCGAGCCGGTGAGCCATGTCAACAACGCGATCCACATGTCCGACCCCGCCGCGCATGGCCTGCGCACGCTGCAGCCGGGTGAACATTTCCAGGCCTGGATGAAGCTGGAGATCGGGGCCGCCTGAGCGGCTGTGAACAAACCCAACATGCCCGACTCCGGCGCTCCCGCGATCACGCCCCTGCCCGACCAGGTGCCGGCCGCGCTGCTCGGCGAGTCGCCTTTCTGGCACCCCGAACAAGGCGCGCTGTGGTGGTGTGACATTCCGGCCAAGCGCCTGCACCGCTACCTGCCCGCCAGCGGCGAACACCGCGACTGGGCCTTCGATACCGAACCCGCCTGCTGCGCGCCGCTGCCTGGGGCCAAGCTGCTGCTCGGCATGCGCGACGGCCTGTGGCGCTTCGACCCGGCCAGCGGCCAGCGTGAACAACTCGCCAAGCCGCCTTACGACCCGGCGAACGAGCGTTTCAACGACGGCAAGGCCGACCCGCAGGGGCGCTTCTGGGTCGGCACAATCTACGAACCGCGCCAGCCGCCGCTGGCCACCCTGCAATGCTGGGCTGACGGCCAACTGAAACGTTTGGCATCCGGCATCACCGTCAGCAACGGCCTGGGTTTCAGCCCCGATGGCCACACGATGTACTGGAGCGATACCAAGGCGCACACCGTCTTTGCCTTCGACTTCGACCGCCAAGCCGGCACGCTGTCGCGCCAGCGGGTCTTTGCACAGTTCGCGCTGAAGACGGCGAACCAGGATCTGGCGACCTACGGCGGCCGCCCCGACGGCGCCGCGGTCGACGCCGAGGGCTGTTACTGGACGGCGATGTTCGAAGGTGCCCGGCTGCTGCGTTTTTCGCCAAGCGGCGAGTTGCTGACTACGCTGCCGCTGCCGGTGCGCTGCCCGACGATGCCCTGTTTTGGCGGCGCCGATCTGCGCACGCTGTACATCACCACCGCGCGCGAAAACCGGCCGACCGACGAACTCGCGCGTGAACCCTGGGCCGGGCGCGTGCTGCAACTTCGGTTGGATGTGCCGGGGCTGCCGGTGAACTTTGCTGCCGCCTGACCGGCAGGCCGGCGCGCTTCATCTTCGGACTTGATCACCCCCATGCTGCCGCAGGAAATCATCCGCATCAAACGCGACGGCGGTGTCTTGAGCCGCTTGCAGATCGACGCTTTTGCACGCGGCATCGCCGACCAGCGCTGGAGCGAAGGCCAGGTCGCCGCGATGGCGATGGCGATCTGGCTGCGTGGCATGCAGACCGCCGAAACCGTGGCCCTGACCGAAGCCATGACGAACTCCGGCGAGCGCCTCGACTGGCGCGACGCCAGCTTCAGCGGCCCGGTGCTCGACAAACATTCCACCGGCGGTGTCGGCGACAAGGTCAGCCTGATGCTGGCGCCAATCGTCGCCGCCTGCGGCGGCTTCGTGCCGATGATCAGCGGCCGCGGCCTGGGCCACACCGGCGGCACGCTGGACAAGCTGCAAGCCCTGCCCGGCTACAACATCTTCCCCGACCGGTCGACGCTGCTGGCCACGCTGCGCAGCGCCGGCTGCGCCATCGTCGGCGCCAGCGCAGCACTAGCGCCGGCCGACAAACGCCTGTACGCGATCCGCGATGTCACCGCCACCGTCGAGTCGGTGCCCTTGATCACGGCGAGCATCCTGTCGAAAAAACTCGCCGCTGGCTTGCAGTCGCTGGTGATGGACGTGAAAGTCGGCAACGGCGCCTTCTGCGCGACGATGGCGCAGGCCACTGAACTCGCGACGAGCCTGGTGCAAGTGGCGCGTGGTGCCGGCCTGCCGACCGTCGCACTCATCACCGATATGAACCAGGTGCTCGGCACGACCGCCGGCAATGCGCTCGAAACCCGGGAGGCGATCGACTTCCTCAGCGGCGCGCGGCGTGAGCCGCGGCTGCTGCA
>JAYUSP010000318.1:0-15376 GCA_043755615.1 Betaproteobacteria bacterium | reverse complement strand
GACCGCGCGCTCGGCGACCTGGTGCGCTGCCGGCGCAAGCTGGCCGAAGTGCAGAGCCAGCTCGGTTGATGCGGGTCAGAGACCGAGAGGTATTCGGTGCTCAAGAGACCGGGTGAGTCTCTGAGCCGAGGCGCCTTCGCTGCGCAATTTCATAGGCGCTTCGCTGCGTCGGCTCAGGTGGCGACCACCACCTCGGGCTCGGGCACGGCCACGGTCTCGTTGGCGCCCGGCACCTTGCGCCGGGCGAACAGCGAGTAGACGGTGGGCACGACGAAGATCGTGAGCAGGGTGCCGAGCGTCATGCCGCCCACGATGACCCAGCCGATCTGGCGCCGGCTCTCGGCGCCGGCGCCGGTGGCCAGGGCCAGCGGCAAGGCGCCCAGCACCATCGCGCCGGTGGTCATCAGGATCGGCCGCAGGCGCAGCGCCGCGGCCTCGATCACCGCCGAGACGACATCGCGCCCCTGCTGGCGCAGCTGGTTCGAGAACTCGACGATCAGGATGCCGTGTTTGGTGATCAGGCCGACCAGCGTGATGAGGCCGATCTTGGAGTAGACGTTGATCGTGCCGCCGCTGAGCTGCAACGCCAGCAGCGCACCGACCATCGACAGCGGCACCGACAGCAGGATCACGAAAGGGTCGACAAAACTCTCGAACTGCGCTGACAGCACCAGGAAGATGAAGACCAGCGCGAGCACAAACACCACCGACAGCGCGCCGCTGGACGAGCGGAACTCGCGGCTGACACCGTTGAGTTCGGTGGCCATGCCCACCGGCAATACCTTGCGCGCGGTGTCGTCCATGAATTGCAAGGCCTGGCCGAGTGCATAACCCTGCGCCAGGTTGGCGGTGATCGTGACCGAGCGGCGCTGGTTGAAGTGGTTCAATTCGCGCGGGCTGACCGATTCGCGCACCTTCACCAACGAGGCCAGCGGCACCATCGCTTCGCCGCGCCCGCGCACGAAGATGCGGTCGATATCCTCGGGTGTGGCGCGGCCGCTGGCCACCGTTTGCACGATCACGTCAAACTGATCGGCATCCCGTTTGTAGCGGGTCACGACACGCCCGCCGAGCATCGTCTCGACGGTGCGCGCGACCTGGTCGACGGCGACGCCGGCATCGGCGGCACGTTCGCGATCGACCTCGACAAAGATCTCGGGTTTGTTCAGCCGCAGGTCGGTATCGGGCTGCACGAAGCCCGGGTTCCTGGCCATCTCGGCGACAAACTGCTGCGAGATGCTGGCCAGCTTTTCGTAACTCTCGTTGGAGACGATGACAAAGTTGATCGGCCTTTCGCGAAAGCCCCCACCCAGGCTCGGCGGCGTTACCGGGAATACCGTTACGCCGGGCAGATTGGCCAACTGCGGCTGCATCAGGCGGGCAAGTTCCTGGGTCGAGCGTTGGCGCTCGGACCAGTCCACCGCGCGCAGGATTGCCGTGCCTTGCGACACCGAACCGCCGCCGATGAAGACAAAGGTGCGGTCGAACTCCGGGTACTGCGCGGTGATGCGCTGGATCGCGTCGAGGTTGCGGGCGGTGTAGTCCAGCGTCGCACCGTCGGGGGCGTTGACCGGCATGAAGATCACGCCGCGGTCTTCCATCGGCGCGAGTTCTTCCTTGGCGTTGCTGTACATCCACCAGCTGCCGGCGGCGCTGGCGACCATCACGATCAGCACGATCCAGCGCTGGCGCAGTGTCCAGCGCAGGGTGACGGTGTAGGCGCTGGTGAGCTTGACCAGCACACGCTCCATGCCGCGGTCAAAAAACCCGGGCTTCGGGTTGTGGCGCAGCAGCTTGCTGCACATCATCGGCGTCAGCGTCAGCGCGACAAAACCGGACACGATCACCGCGCCGGCCAGGGTCAACGCAAACTCGACAAACAAGCGCCCGGTGCGCCCGGGGGTGAAGGCCAGCGGCGCAAACACCGCCGCCAGCGTGAGCGTCATCGCGACCACTGCAAAGCCGATTTCCTGCGTGCCCTTGAGGGCGGCCTGGAACGGCGTCAACCCCTTTTCGATATAGCGGTAGATATTTTCCAGGACCACGATCGAGTCGTCGACGACGAGGCCGATCGCCAGCACCAGCGACAACATGGTCAGCGTATTGATCGAAAACCCGGCCAGCGCCATCAGACCGAAGGCGCCAATCAGGCTCACCGGAATCGTCACCAGCGGGATGATCGACGCGCGCAACGTGCGCAGGAAAACAAAAACCACCAACGCCACCAGCGCCGTCGCTTCGGCGACCGTGGTGTAGACCGACTTGATCGAGCGGTCGATGAAAACCGAGTTGTCGTTGGCCTGCACGACCTTCATCGCCGCTGGCAGATCACGCTGGATCAGCGGCATCGCCGCGCGCACGCCGGCCGAAACTTCGAGCGGGTTCGCGGTGGCGTTGCGGATGATGCCGGTGGAGATCGTCGGCACGCCGTTGAGCCGCACGCGCGAGCGTTCGCTGGCCGCGCCCTGCTCGATGCGCGCCACATCCGACAGCCGCACCGTATGCCCGGCAGCTTGCTTGAGCGTCACCGAACTGAACTGCGCCACCGTATTCAGGTCGGTGCGCGCGGTGACGCTGAATTCACGCTGCTGGCTTTCGATGCGCCCGGCCGGCACTTCGAGATTCTGTTTCCGCAGCGCGTCTTCGACATCCTGCACCGTGAGCCGGTACGACGCCAGCTTGTCGGGGTCGAGCCAGATCCGCATCGCATATTTGCGGTCGCCGCCGATCTGCACATCCGCCACGCCGGGGATCGTCTGCAAGCGCGGCTTGACGACGCGGTTGATGACATCGGTGACCTGCAGCGGCGTCATCGTCTCGCTGGTGAAGGCCAGCCAGATGACCGGGAAGGCGTCGGCCTCGACCTTGGCGATGACCGGTTCGTCGGCGGCGTCGGGCAGCCTGCCGCGCACGCGCGAAACGCGGTCACGCACATCAGCGGCTGCGGTGTCGGGGTCCTTGCTCAGGCGAAAGCGCACCGTGATCTGGCTGCTCTCGGAGCGCGAGATCGAGGTCAGGATGTCGACCCCGTCGATGCCGGCAATCGAATCTTCGAGCGGCTTGGTGACCTGCGACTCGATGACCTCGGACGAAGCCCCGATGAGCCGCGTGCTGACCGTCACCAGCGGTTCGTCGATGCGCGGATATTCGCGCACCGTGAGGCGGTCGAAAGAGACGACGCCGATGAGCACCAGGATCAGCGACATCACGCAGGCCAGCACCGGCCTGCGGATCGATGTTTCTGAAATCTTCATCGCTGCGCTCTTTGTAGGGGCCGATCAGGCCGGCGGCGCTTTGCGTGCACCCGATGCGGCGCCCGAAGCAGCGGCCGCAGCGCCTGCCGGTCCCGGCCCGGCGCCCGCCGATGCGGCACCGGACGCGGCACCCGAAGGCGCCCCACCCGGCCCACGCCGTGGCGCTGCCGGCTTGTCGATATCGACCACCCGCACCGGCGTCGACTCGGCGCGCACCAGTCGACCATGCCCTGCCGTCACGACCATATCGCCTGCGCTCAGGCCTTCGAGGATCTCGACCTTGCCGGGCACACGCAGGCCCATCTTGGCCTCGATGCGGCGCGCCGATTTGGCGCCGCCTTCGCCATCGACGATCTTGAACAACAACTGCCGCCCGCCGATCGGCACCAGCGCTTCTTCGGGCACCAGCAAGGCGCCTTCGCGCGACGAAAAAACGATCCGCGCGCGGGCAAAGAGCCCCGTCTTCAGCGCTGCGCCGGGGTTGTCGATGCGCGCGCGCACGAGCACCGCGCGGCCGTTGGCATCGACCTGCGAATCGAGCGCTTCGACGCGGCCCTTGAAGCTGCGGCCGGGCATCGCATCGAGCTGCACGTCCACCGGCTGGCCGGGTTTGACACGCGCCAGAAAACGCTCGGGCAGACGGAAGTCGACCGCCATCGACGACAGGTCTTCGAGGCCGACCATATCGGCACCGTCCTTGAGGTAGTCACCGACATTGACGGTGCTGATGCCGGCCACCGCATCAAAAGGCGCCAGCACCCGCATGCGCGTGACCTGCGCCTGCGCCAGCGCGACCTGCGCCATCGCGACATCGAGCGCGGCGGCGTTCTGGTCGACCGCGCTCTGGCTGACAAAATTTTGCGCCGCCAGTTCGCGGCTGCGTTGCAGGTTGGTGCGCGCGATATTCGCCTGCGCTTCGGCCTGCTTCAACTGCGCCTGCTGCAAGGTGTCGTCGAGCTGCACCAACAACTGCCCGCGCTTGACCCGCTGGCCATCGGCAAAACCAAGCCTGGCGATGCGGCCGCTGACCTCCGGGCGCAGCATTACGCTCTGGCGCGCACGCAGCGTGCCAACAGCTTGCGCATCGTCGTCCAGCCGCACCGATTCGACCCGGCCGACTTCGACCGCGACCGGGCCACCACCGGGTCCACCCGGGCCGCCGGGTCCACCCGGCCCACCAGGCGCGCCGCCCGCTCGCGCGCCCGAGGCCGGCCAACCGCCGGCCGCGGCCGCCGAAGCAGGCTCGCCAGTGCCGCGCTGCTGGTACCACCAACCCGCCGCGCTGGCTGCAGCGATGCCGACGACGGCAACGATCAGATGTAGTTTTTTCATGCGCCGATGCTGCTTTTCAGCCGCCGATGTTACGGGGCCGGGTATCAGCGCGCCCTGGGGTCAAGCCCGAACCGATGCCACACCTTGGTTTGCCAGCGCGTCAGCGCGTTCATTGCCCGGGTCGCCGGTGTGGCCGCGGACCCAGCGCCATTCGATCTTGTGTCCTTGAGCCAGCGTGTCCAGGCGCTGCCAGAGGTCGACGTTCTTGACCGGTTTGTTATCGGCTGTTTTCCAGCCGCGGCGCTTCCAGGCATGGATCCAGGTCGTGATGCCGTTGCGCACATATTCGCTGTCCAGATACAACGTCACCTGGCTCTTGTTCTTCAACGCCGACAGCGCTTCGATGACGGCCATCATTTCCATCCGGTTATTGGTCGTCAGCGGCTCGCCGCCAAAGAGTTCGCGTTCTTGGCCAGCCGTCTTCAGCCAGGCGCCCCAGCCGCCCGGACCGGGGTTGCCCTTGCAGGCGCCATCGGTATAGATCGTGACCTCGGTCATGGTGTTGTCGATTCCTCGTTGCTGGTTTTTTGATTCCTGTTGGCGGCCACCGCCGGTGCCGCCTTGGCGCGCCGTGCCTGACTGCGCACCAGGCCGACCAGGCGCATGCCGCGCACCCTTTTGGCGGCGACGATGAAATACACCGCGCCGAGCACTGGCCACCAGCGCTCGCCGATGCTTTCGATCCAGGCCGTTCGGTCGAGCCAGCTTTGTGAGCGCAGCGGCGGACGCCAGCAGCCGAAGCGCGCGGCCTCGACTTCGAAGCTCAACAGACGCAGCCAGTCGCGCACGCGTCGATAGCCGAGAAAGTCGCCGGTGCGCGGTAAGAAGAGGTCGGCGCGGCGGTCGCTGCCGGCGCGCGATGTACCACCCCCCACCACACGCCCGAAGCGCTGCCGCAGGCCCCACAGGCTGGCCGGGTTGAAGCCCAGGATCATCACCCGGCCTTCGGGGACCAGCACCCGTTCGACTTCGCTCAAGCACAGGTGCGGATCGCGAGCAAGTTCCAGCGCATGCGGCAGCACGACGAGGTCCAGGCTTTGGTTCGGGAACGGCAGCGCGTCGAAGTCACAATGCAGCGCGATGCGCAACTCGGGCGACTGCGCGCTGATCAGGCCGTCGCTCGGCGGCGGCAGGTCAAAGGGTTCGGGTTCGGGCGCAAATGCCGAGTCACTGGCAACCCAGCGGTGCGGCATGCGGTTGGCGCGCAGGCCGTCGAGCCCGGGCATGCCGAGCTGCAGCGCGTGGTAACCAAAGGCGTCGGCGACGGCATGGTCCATGCGGTCCTGCTCCCAGTGCAGCAGGTAACGACCGGGCGGCGTTTTCAGCCACTCCCCCAACTCTATAATCGATTCTTCACGCGTCATGAATTTCGTAGCGCACACCGCCTCCACCCACCACCAGAATCGGCTGCTGCACGCTGGTCGGTACGATTCTAGTGAACTGCCGCCGGCGCACGCCACGCGGCGAATGGAAACCCCCGATCGATGAAGATCATCTCGACGCCGACGATGGCCGGCCTGTTGCTTGTCGCCGCGCTGGCCGGCTGCGCCACCGGGCCGGTGCCCGCTGCGCAGCCAATAACGGCGCCGGTGATCAACGTGCCGCCGCCAGCGCCGCCGATCGCTGAAACCCCATCGGCCGCGGCGCTGCAATCACTGCCGCTGACCCTGGCACCGGCACCCGAAGCGACGGCCGAGATGCTGGCGCTGATCGAACCCGAAGACCCCGCCGTGCGCGCCGACCTCTGGGAGCGTGCGCGCAAGGGCTTTGTGATGCCGGCGCTCGACGGCGAGCAGGTGCGCAAATGGGAGCAGTGGTACGCCAGCCGCCCCGACTATGTGCAGCGCATGACCGAGCGCGGCGGGCGGTACCTCTTCCACATCGTCGAAGAGGTTGAAAAACGCGGCATGCCGACCGAGCTGGCGCTGCTGCCCTTCATCGAGAGTGCCTTTAATCCGCAGGCGATGTCTTCGGCGCGCGCTTCCGGCATGTGGCAGTTCATGCCCGCCACCGGGCGTGATTTCGAGTTGCGGCAGAACGTCTTTCGCGACGACCGGCGCGATGTGCTGGCGTCGACTCGCGCAGCACTCGACTACCTGCAATCGCTGCACCGCATGTTCGGCGATTGGCACCTCGCGCTGGCCGCCTACAACTGGGGCCAGGGCAGCGTGCAGCGCGCCATTGCGCGCAACCGCCAAGCCGGCCTGGACACCAACTACATGTCGCTGCGCATGCCCGACGAGACGCGCAACTACGTGCCCAAGCTGCAAGCGGTGATCAATATCGTGGCCCGGCCGGCGGCCTTCTCCATCCGGCTGCCGGCACTGCAGAACCACCCGTTTTTCCTGACCGTGCCGATCGTGCGCGATATCGACGTGGCCCTCGCGGCGCGCTTGTCGGGCTTGTCGCTGGACGACTTCCAGGCGCTGAACCCGCAGATGAACAAACCCGTGATCCTGGCCGCGGGTACGCCGCGACTGCTGCTGCCTTTTGACAATGCACGCCACTTCCAGCGCGAGTTCGCACGCCACCGCGGGCCGTCGGCAAGCTGGACGGCGTGGGTCGCGCCGAAGACGTTGAATGCGGCCGACGCGGCCAAGGCGGTGGGCATGACCGAAGCGCAGTTGCGCGAAGTCAACCACATCCCGGCGCGCATGCTCGTGCGGGCCGGCTCGACCCTGCTCGTGCCACGCTCGGCGCAGCATGCCCACGACGTCACCGAGAGCGTCGCCCACAACGCGACGATGGCACTGTCACCCGAGGCGCGGGCGCGGGCCAAGAAGGTGCCGGCCCGCAAGGGCCTGGCGGCTGCGGGTACAAAAATTCTCGCTGCGGCGCCGGTGCCGGCCAGGACGTCGGCCAAAGCCCGCGCGAGCCAGCCCACGACCCGGCCCGCAGCCACCGCCAGCGCGCGGGTGCGCGTGGCACAACAATCGGTGGCGCCGCGGCGCTGAAATCCAGCGGCGACGGCACCACGCCGTCGCCGCCGGCAATCATCGCCAAGGCGTCACTCAGAGGTTGGCGGCTAGCGCCGATCCTGCAAGGCATGTGCAATCGTGCCGAGGTCGACGTACTCGATATCGCTGCCGGCCGGCACACCGCGCGCCAGGCGCGTCACTCTTAGACCGCGGGCGCGCAAGGCCTCGGCCAGCGCGTGCGCGGTGGCCTCGCCTTCGGCGGTGAAACCGGTGGCGAGGATGACTTCTTCGACAACACCATTGGTGGCGCGGATGAGCAGCGGCGCCACGCCAATCTGCGCGGCGCCGATGCCGTCGATCGGGCTGATGCGGCCCATCAGCACGAAGTACAGCCCGTGGTAGCTGCCGGTGCGCTCCAGCGCCGCCTGGTCGGCGGGCGACTCGACAACACACAGCGATGACGGGTCGCGCGCAGCGTCGGCGCAGGTGCTGCAAATCTCGAGTTCGGTGAAGGTGTGGCAGCGGCTGCAATGGCCGATCTGCTGCACCGCACCGGTCAAAGCTGCGGCCAGCGACTGCGCCGCCGGCCGGTCATGTTGCAGCAGGTGATAAGCCATGCGCTGCGCCGACTTCAGCCCGACGCCGGGCAGGCGGCGCAAAGCTTCGATCAAGGCATCGAGCGCGGGCTCTGCCGTCCGCATTTCTAGAACGGCAGCTTCATGCCCGGCGGCATCGGCATGCCGGCGGTCAGGCGCCCCATCTTTTCGTTGCTCACCGTTTCGGCGCGCCGGATCGCGTCGTTGAACGCCGCGGCGACGAGGTCTTCGAGCATGTCCTTGTCGTCGGCAAGCAAGCTCGGGTCGATGGCCACGCGCTTCACGTCGTGACGGCAGGTCATCGTCACTTTCACCAGCCCGGCACCGGACTGGCCCTCGACTTCCATCAGCGCCAGCTCTTCCTGCGCGCGCTTGAGGTTGTCCTGCATCGCCTGCGCCTGTTTCATCAGGCCGGCCAACTGGCCTTTCATCATGATCGGGGTCCCTTCGGGTGGTTCATCTGGACAGCGGTTTCAAATCGGTTTGATCGATCCGGCAACGATACGCGCGCTTCCGAACTGACTCAGCATCGCCTGCACGTCGGGGTCACTGCGGATCTGCGCTTCAGCTTGCGCCTGTCGGCGCGCACGCTGTGCCGCGTCGCGCTGCGCCGGCGTGTCGCGCGCTACGCCCAAGTCGGCTTCGATGCTGATCGGCTCGCCCAGCGCTGCCGACAAAGCCTGGCCAAGTTTGTCGCGCGGCACAGGCGTGCGCAGCGAGTCGTGTTCGACATGCAAGCGCCAGATCGCCGGGCCGCTGCCGTCGACGGCGACCAGCATGCTCTGCCAGCCCAACTCGCGCGCCAGGCCACTGATCGCGCCGCTGTCGATGAGGTCGCGCACGACGGCATTCCAGCGGTCGGCGAGTTCGGGGTCGGCGCGGGCCGGCGCGGCAACGATCGGTACTGGCGCCGACGGCAACGGCGTGGCGGCAGCAACCGCTGGCACCGGTGCCGCTACCAGAACCGGAACCGGATCCGCTACCGGTGCCACGACGGGGGCCGCGACCGGCACGACGACCGGCAGTGCCACCGGCGTCGCCACCGACACCTTGGTCGCCGGTGGCGAGGGTGCGCGCAGCGGCAATGCCCGCGCCGGAGCAGGCGCCGCCGCAGTCGTCGGTGTCGGGAATGCAAGAAATCGCAGCAGCACCATCGTGAACGCCGCGGTCTCGTCAGACATCAAGCTCAGCTCGGCGCGGCCGTGCAAGACGATGCTGTAGAGCAGTTGGGTTTCGTCAGGTGCCAGCAGCGGGCTCAAGGCCAGCACCACGGCGGTATCCGGATCGTCGGTGGCCATTGCGCCCGGCGCGGCCTGCTCCACCGCCATCTGCTGCAACAGCTGCGCCATCGCTTCGAGCGTCGACGACGGCGACAAGCCCGACTCACGCAGCCGATCGACCAGGGCCAGCACCGCCGGCCCGTCACGCTGCACGAGCGCACCCACGAGGTCGGCAGCCATCGAGCCGTCAGCAGCGCCGAGCATCGAGCGCACCGCGGCTTCTTCGACGCGCCCGCCGCCAAATGCGATGGCCTGGTCGGTGAGCGACAGCGCGTCGCGCATCGAGCCGCGTGCCGCGCGCGACAGCAGGCGCAACGCGCCTTCGTCATAAACCACGCCTTCGGCCGCGAGTACCGCGGCCAGATGCACCCGCACGACCTCGGGCGCCATCGGCCGCAGGTTGAACTGCAAGCAGCGGCTCAGCACCGTCGGCAACATGCGCTCGGGGTCGGTCGTGGCGAGCACAAATTTCAGATACTCGGGCGGCTCTTCAAGCGTCTTCAGCAGCGAGTTGAAGGCCTCTTTGGTGAGCTGGTGCGCCTCGTCGATCATGAAGACCTTGAAGCGGCCGACGCTGGGTTTGTAGGCCGCACGTTCGATGAGGTCGCGGATATCGTCGATGCCTCGTGTCGATGCCGCGTCCATCTCGATGTAGTCGATATAACGGTCGGCATCGATCTCGGTGCAGGCGCTGCAGACGCCGCAGGGTTCGGCCGTGATATCGCCGCGGCCGTCGGCGCCGGTGCAGTTCAGGCTCTTGGCCAGGATCCGCGAGACCGTCGTCTTGCCGATGCCACGGGTGCCGGTGAACAGGTAGGCGTGGTGCAGCCGGCGCTGCTGCAAGGCGTTGGTCAGCGCCCGCACGACATGCTCCTGCCCTGCCATCTGCGCAAAGCTGCGCGGACGGTATTTGCGGGCGAGGACGACATAACTCATGGCGCCGATTCTACGTACCCGGCCGTGCCCGAGCCGGTGCGCCGGGCGCCGATAATCTTGGCCCATGAATGAGCCTTCGAGCGACCCTGCCACCACCCCGGCGAGCACCGCGGCGACCGGCACCGAACCTGCACCCGCCACCGGCGCCCTCACCTATGACCAGGCCGGCGTCAACTACGACCTGATCGATCCGCTGAAGGTCGCCGCACAGCGTGCTGCGGCCGCCACCGCGGGGCATCTCGGCGCACACGGTTTCAGCGAAATCGCGGCCTCGCGCGGCGAGTCGGCGTATGTCGTCGATGTCGGGCCCTTTCTGCTCGCCAGCATCGTCGAATGCCTGGGCAGCAAGGCGCTGGTGGCCGACGAGATGCAGCGCCTGACCGGACGCAGTTATTACGACGCCATCGCGCAGGACACGATCGCGATGGCGGTCAACGACCTCATCACCGTCGGCGCCACGCCGCTCGTCGTGCAGGCCTACTGGGCCGCCGGGGGCAGCGAATGGTTTGCCGATGCGCAGCGCTCGCAGGCACTCGTCGCGGGCTGGAAGGCCGCCTGCGATATCTGCGGCGTGGCCTGGGGCGGTGGCGAGACCCCCGCGCTGGCGGGCATTGTCGAGGCCGGTCGCATCGACCTCGCCGCCAGCTGCACCGGCATCGTGAACCCGAAGTCACGCTTGACCGTCGGCACCGGTTTGCGCGCCGGTGACGCCATCGTGCTGTTGGCGTCGAGTGGCATCCACGCCAATGGCCTGAGCCTAGCGCGCAAGCTGGTCGAACGGTTGCCGCAGGGCTATCTGACCCCTGTCGAGCCGGGCAGCAGCCAGAGCTTTGGTGAGGCGCTGCTCGCGCCCACGGTGTTGTATGCGCCGTTCACCGAAGCCCTGTTCAAACAGACTGGCGTGGTCCCGCATTACGCCGCCAATATCACCGGCCACGGCTGGCGCAAATTGATGCGTCTGCCGGCATCGTGGAGCTACCGCTTCGATGTCGTGCCGCCGGTGCCCGCAGTGCTGGCGTTCATGCAACAACATGCCCAGATCGATGACCGGGAAGCCTATGGCACGTTGAACATGGGCGCCGGTTTTGCGCTTTATGTCGATGCTGCCGATGCGCAGCGCTGTGTCGATGTCGCGCAGGGCCTGGGGCTTGCCGCCTGGGTCGCGGGGCGGGTTGAAACCGGGCCGCGGCGGGTGATCATCGAGCCGCTCAAAGTCGTTTTCGAAGGCGACGAGCTACAACTGAGATAATCCCGCTCGACGGGCCTCCCCGCATGGGAAAGTGGCCAACCGGGTCAGGTCGGGAACGGAGCAGCCCTAACCACAGACTCAGTGCCGGGGGTAAGGCTCGTCACCCGAATGCCTCATTCGCCTGCTGCGCGGGCCGATCTGGGGCCTGCGCTGCTCGCCGTACTCGACGTAGCCCGTTGGTGTCAGGCGCGGCTGCCAGTTCGTGAACATGAATCCTTGGATGGGGCGATTGCTGCGTTTCGCATCGCACTGGCACACCATCGATTTGCGCCGTTGCGTACCGACTGAAAGCGGCGACGGGCCCAGAACGGAAGCAATCGCTCGCGCTCCGCGTCACAGCCGCTCTTCCCACTTGGTCAGCGGCCTCAGTGTCGTGCTTGGCGCGAGCGGATCACCCACGAACACTGTCATGCACATGGTCGGCTTGAGCGGCGCGCCTTGGGCCCGCCGTCGGGGTGCGAGCGCTGAACGAATTGCCTGCGCCTCGTCAACAAGTGCGCGAATGTCAATCGACTCGTTGAAATTGTGGAACGACTGGGTACCCGAGACATAGACGCGCACCAGCACCGCGGCGATGCCAACCCCACGCACGTCGTACACCGGGAACGGCAAGGCGGGAGCATTGCATCTCGGAGCGATTCCAAGGACCCCGTTGCAGAAGACCGCAAAACTTGGAACACCTTTTATGTGCGTCAGTCTGCCGTTCCAGTCATCCAAGTTCTCGCCAAAGTGTTCAACTGAATTGCGCACCTTCTTGTTCTGAATCTCAGGCAACTGAATAGAAGCAAGCAGGCCGCAAAGGTGTTGGGCCCGAACCAGATTGAGAGGCTGATTTTTCGGCGGCCACAACAACTCGTTGATCTTCGCTGCAGACGACAGCGCCGCGAACACGGGCCCCAGGAATTCGTGGTCGCCGTCGATTGCGAGCGTCGGTGCGTCTTGTGGCGGAAAGGCCCGAAAAAGGTCGCCGCCGTTTCGGATCACATCGAAAGCCAAGAAGTCAAGCTCGGCCTCGAAAAGGTTGCGGAGTATCGTCTTTTCGAAAGGCGTTCCGTGAGTAGTCATGGCAGGTCCGTGGATCCTTGGCGCGACGCAAGTTGCAAGCCAAATTCACTGAGAAGTCGATGCTGCATTGTCGACTGCAGAGGCTTGTTTGCCGCGACTTCGGTGGGTCTGAGCGATCCTGCGCCTCGACAGAGTCGCGCTCACTGGTGTACCTGCGTGCTGCGCACTCCGGTATTCGCCTTTCGGGCGGCCGGGCAGGCTCATGCCAGTCACGTCACCTCCCGGCCGGCATCGGCCAAGAGGGATCGACCGCAATCGAGCCCGCCCTGCGCAATCGCTGATGCAGTCCTCCCGGTGGCCGGATCGCAGCTGTCCTACCCGCGGCCACCGCACCAGCGCTCATGGGCCTACGGTGACGGGCGATCGGCTACGTGAAGTAGAGGAGGAGAACGGGCGCAGCCCGGACGGGGGACATGAACGTAGCCGGTCGCCCGTCGCCGTCGGCCCGCTCCGCGCCCAATCGGCAAGCCGCACGATCCGTCATGGGGTCTGACGACCAAAGGCGGGTAAGCAAACAAGTCGGTCGTGCGCGCCGGCAACGTCGCCGCCGCTTCGTTCGCGACTCAGGTAGCGTGGCGAAACGCCATCACGGCCTGGTTGCGCAGGGTGCGCAGCAGGTTGAGTTCCTTTTCGTCCAGCTCGATCGCACCCGGCTCCGCTTTGTCGGCGTAGATCAGGCCGAAGGTCGCGCCTTTCAGGGCCAGCGGCAGCAGCAGGAAGGCTGGGGCCTTCAATTTTTCGCGGTGCCATGGCGGCAGCCGCGCGGCGATGGCGGCCACCGTCGCGTCGCTGATCAGGGTGTCGGCGCCTTTGGCGCAGACGGCAGTGAAGAGATCGGGTTTGGCGCCGACCGCCACCTTGAGCGGAACGCTGAACGCCGCGGCCGCTTCCTTGGCGCCGTCGCCGAGGCCGAAGCGGCCGGTCAGGGTTTCGCTTTTCGGGTCGCGCAGGCAGAAGATGACACGCCTGAACTGCAGCGCGCGCATCATGGTCTCGAGCACCATGCGCAGCAGGTCGTTCAGCTTGACGCTCTCGTCGACCATCGAATTGGTGATGTCCTGGATGCCCGCCGCGAGCATCTGCGCGACCTCGTCGCGCCGCGGCTGTTTTGCCACCGGCGCGTCGGGGTCGTCGACGCTCGTCGCCGCCCGGGTCGCCATCAACTCGGTGCCGGCCAGTGCGTTGGCTTCGGGTGTGGCGACGCTGGTCAACGCCGCGGGTGCGAGCAGGCGCCGCGCCGGCGAGGCCGCGGCAACTTCGATCTGCATCGCCGACGCCATCAGGATCAGTTTTTCGCGCGCCCGCGCGGCCGCTGCGCGCAACGATGCCGGCGAGACACCCAGCGCCTTGGCATGCCGGTCAGCGATCTGGCCGATGCGGACATCGGCTTCGCGCGGCTCGCAGCGCAGCAGCACCTGCGCGACTTCATTCGCCACCGAGCCGGTCCAGCGCAGGCGCTCGGCGCCGCGGGCAAGTTGGCGCGCGGGCGGCTCGCCGCCGGGTTTTTGCATGCCGTTGCGCAAACCTTCGGGCAGGCCCCAGTGTTTGGCCACGCCAATGCCAAGTTCTTCGAAGGTGATGCCGAGCACACGCGCCGAGACCACCGCTTCGTCGGCTGGCGGCACCAGGTTCGAGCCGCGCGGCGCGGCGGGTTTGCAGATCGCGCGGATCTGCTGCGCTTCTTCCTGGAAATAGAACTCGGTGAGCAGGCGGCCGAGGTTCTGGAACATGGCACTGATGAAGGCCTCTTCGGCATCGCGCGCCGACGCCGAGAGCTCACCCGCCAGATGGCCGGCCATCAAGGCGCCAAGGAACTCTTCCTTGAGCAGTTGTGCGTGGGCCTTGTCCGGCATCGCGTCGAGCAGCACCACCGACAAGGCCATGTTGCGGATGCCCGCAAAACCGACCAGGGCCACCGCACGCGACACCGTGCTCACGCCACCACCGCCGACCTGTGCAAAGTGCGCGCTGTTGACCATGCGCAGCAGCTTGTTGGTCAGCGCCACGTCCTTGAGGATTTCCTGCGCCAGGTTGTCGTGGCTGTCGACCTCCGAGCTGGCCACACGCTGGATATTCGCGACCGCGTTCGACAGCGCAGGGAAATCGGCTTTGCGCTTCATGCGGCGCAGCAAGAACTCCAGCGTGCCGCTGCTGCCCGAGCCGCCCGAGCCGCCCGATTCGGCCGCAACGAGTGCCGGTTTGCCCCACTCGACGAGTGCACGCTGCATCGACGCCGCATCACGATAGCGGTCGTCGGCGTTGCGGCACAAGGCTCGGGCGACGATCGCACACAACCCGTCGTCGACGCCTGCAGAAGGCGGCAGCATGAAGTCTTCGTCCTGCACCCGCTGCACGGCCACACAAGGGTCACGTTCACGCAGCAAGGCGGCGCCGCCGAGCATTTCGGCGAAGACCATGCCGGCGGAAAAGACATCCATCGCCGGCATCGGCGGTTCGGCCCGTGCCGCTTCAGGCGACAAATAACCCGGCGTGCCGACGATGCGCGCATCGTGGGCTGCGTCGTCGCGGCCGGCAACCCGCGCTGCGATGCCAAAGTCCATCACCCGCGCCCGGCCGTCGTGCCCGAGCAGGATGTTCGACGGCTTCAGGTCGCGATGCACGATGCCCTGCGCCTGCGCTGCGGCCAACGCATCGAGCACGCCCCGCATCAGCGGCACGGCCTCGTGCACCGGCAATGCGCCGCGGCTGCGCAGCGCCTGCGACAACGTCGGGCCGTCGACAAACT
>JAYUSP010000317.1:0-4687 GCA_043755615.1 Betaproteobacteria bacterium | reverse complement strand
GCATCTACAACAATTTTCCCGTCAGCGGGCCGAACGCCGCGATTTCGCCAGACCGGGTTGGCAACCCGGCGCTGCAGCCGGAGTTGTCCACCGGCCTGGACATCGCGTTCGAGAAATATTTCGCCAACGGCGGCGTGATGAGCATCGGCGTTTTTGGTCGCCGTATCGGCGGTCTCGTGCGCAATGCGACGACACTGGAGGTCGTGCCCTGGGCAGCAGTGCCACGCTGGGTGCAGCGACCGGTGAACCTGGAGTCGGCGCGCAGCTTGGGGCTGGAGCTGGAGGTCAAGGGCCGCGCTACGGCGCTGCTGCCCGCGAAGTGGGGCGCGCCGGCGGGTTTGAGCCTGCGCGGCTCGCTGGCGGTGTACCGCTCGCAGGTCGACGACATTCCCGGCCCCGACAATCGGCTCGACGGCCAGCAGCCGTGGTCACTGACCGCCGGTTTTGATCATTCGGTCGCCGGCACGCCACTGACCTGGGGCGCCAGCCTGGCCTACACGCCTGGCTACGCGGTGCAGCAGACGGCGCAGCAGTTGTTCGAAGGCAGCCGTTCGCGGGTGATCGATGCTTATCTGCTGTGGGCTTTCAGCCGCGAGACGACGCTGCGGCTGTCGGCGGGCAACATCGCGCCGCTGGACACCACGACACGCACCGCGGTGGACTATGCCGGCGAGCTGCCGCAATTGGTCGCTGACCGGCGCAACAACCGGACTCAGTTCAACGCTTCGTTGACGCTGAAATTCTGATGCCCGGGCGCCGTTGAACTTGATTCGGGCATTGCAGATCTACGCCGGCCCGCGGGCGCGCAAACATCTGCGCGAACGGGGTTTGGCGCCGGCCGACGTCGCCGTGATCCCGGCTGCCGCCGGCGGGCCCAAGGGCCTGATCCTGAATCCGCTGGATCGGTTCATCTTTGGCGACTGGTTGCGCGCCACGCCTCAAACGATCCACCTCATCGGCGCTTCGATTGGCGCCTGGCGCATGGCCTGCGCCTGCGCTGCCGACGCCGACGCTGGACTGGCGCAGATGGCCGACGACTACATCACGCAGCGCTACGACGCCGCGCCGGGCAAGGCGCCGACCGCCCGCCATGTCAGCGAGGTCTTTGGTCAAAAGCTCGACCAGCGCCTCGGGGCGCGCGCGGCGGAGTTGCTGGCGCACCCGACACGGCGGCTGCATATCGTCACCAGCCGTGGCCGCGGCCTGCTGGCGCGCGAAGGCGGCCTGCGCACCAAGCTCGGCTATGCCGGCGCTTTTTTTGCCAACGCGGCGAGCCGACGTGCCTTGGGCGGCTGGCTCGAGCGGGTCGTATTTTCCGATCCGCGCGACGCGCTGCCTTTTTTGCTGGCGGACTTTCGCAGTCGCGGCGTGGCGTTGACTGCACAAAACCTGTCGCCTGCGGTGCTGGCAAGCTGCTCGATCCCGTTTTGGCTCGACGCCGTGCACGACATCCCTGGCGGCCCGCTGGGTGCCTATTGGGACGGTGGCATCACCGACTACCACCTGCACCTGAACTACGCACAGATGGCGAGTGGCCTGGTGCTCTATCCGCACTTCCAGCGCGATGTCGTGCCGGGCTGGCTGGACAAAGCCTGGAAGCGGCGCCACCGGGCGAGCCCGGCGCTGGACAACGTCATCGTGCTCGCACCACGCGCCGAATGGATCGCCAAACTGCCTGGGTCCAAGCTGCCCGATCGCGGTGACTTCAAAGCCTACGGCCCCGATCTCGACGGCCGCATGCGGGCATGGCGCCGCGCGGTGGCACAAAGCCAGCAACTGGCCGATGAGTTTGCCGAACTGGTCGGCGACGGCCGCGCTGGACGCAGCATCGACGCGCTGCCACTCGACTAGAATTCAACTTCCGCCATCGACGATGGCTGTGCACAAGAGCGAGGAAGGCACCTTGGTTATGACACCGCGAACTACAACCTTCGTCCCCGAAGTTCACTAATCGGCCGCGCAGTCACGCCCACCCTTTCCCCTCAAGACATAAGCGCGGTTGCCCACCGCGCTTTTTTGTTTCTGGAACTGAAGTCATGATCAAAATCACGTTGCCCGACGGATTAAAACGCGAGTACGCCGCGCCGCTGACGGTGGCCGATGTTGCCGCGTCGATCGGCCCCGGCCTGGCGAAGTCGGCGCTGGGCGGGCGCGTCGACGGCAAGCTCGTCGATACGCACTACCTGTTGGAGGCGGACGCGACGCTGGCCATCGTCACCGACAAGGACGCCGACGGTCTCGACCTGATCCGCCATTCGACGGCGCACCTGCTCGCGTACGCGGTGAAAGATCTGTTTCCCGAGGTGCAAGTGACGATCGGCCCGGTCATCGAAAACGGATTTTTCTACGACTTTGCGTACAAGCGCCCGTTCACGCCCGAAGATTTGGTATTGATTGAAGCGCGGATGAAGGAGCTGGCGGCCAAGGACGAAAACGTCGAGCGCCGGGTGCTGCCGCGCGACGCTGCGGTGGCGCATTTCATGGGCCAGGGCGAGCACTACAAGGCCGAGATCATCGGCAGCATCCCGGCCGACCAGGATGTGTCGCTGTACCGCGAAGGCTCGTTTGAGGACCTTTGCCGCGGCCCGCACGTGCCAAGCACCGGCAAGCTCAAACACTTCAAGCTGATGAAGGTCGCAGGCGCGTATTGGCGCGGCGACCACCGCAATGAGATGCTGCAACGCATCTACGGCACCGCCTGGGCGAGCAAGGACGATTTGCAGCGCTACCTGACGATGCTCGAAGAAGCCGAAAAACGCGACCACCGCAAGCTGGGCCGCGAACTCGACCTGTTTCATCTGGACGAACATTCACCCGGCACGGTGTTCTGGCACCCCAAGGGCTGGACGCTGTGGCAGCAGGTCGAGCAGTACATGCGTGCGGTCTATCGCGACAACGGCTATCTGGAGGTCAAAGGCCCGCAGTTGCTCGACAAGGCGCTGTGGGAAAAGACCGGGCACTGGGACAAGTACCGCGACAACATGTTCACGACCGAGTCGGAGAAACGCGAATACGCGCTCAAGCCGATGAACTGCCCCGGCCACATCCTGATCTTCAAGCAAGGCATCAAGAGTTATCGCGACCTGCCGCTGCGCTACGGCGAGTTTGGCCAGTGCCACCGCAACGAGCCCACGGGCGGGCTGCACGGCATCATGCGGGTGCGCGGATTCACGCAGGACGACGGCCACGTCTTCTGCACCGAAGACATGATCCTGGACGAGTGTGTTGCGTACACGGCGCTGCTGCAGCGGGTCTATGCCGACTTCGGCTTCAAGGACATTCTCTACAAGGTCGCCACGCGCCCGGCGGCGCGCATCGGTGCCGACGAGGTCTGGGACAAGGCCGAATTTGCGTTGATGGAAAGCCTGCGTCGATCCGGCGTGGACTTTGTCATCTCACCGGGCGACGGCGCCTTCTACGGCCCGAAGATCGAATACACCTTGAAGGACGCGCTCGGCCGGCAGTGGCAATGCGGCACGATGCAGGTCGACTTTTCGATGGCCGAGCGGCTCGACGCCGAGTACGTCGCCGACGACGGCGGCCGCCGCCACCCGGTGATGCTGCATCGGGCCATCGTCGGCAGCCTGGAGCGCTTTATCGGCATCCTGATCGAAGAACATGCCGGCGCACTGCCAGCCTGGCTGGCGCCCACCCAGGTGGTGATCTGCGGGATTACCGATGCGCACGCCGAATACGTCGGCGAAGTGGTGAAAACGCTGCAAAAACAAGGGCTTAGGGTGCTCGCCGATTTGCGCAACGAGAAAATCAACTATAAAATCCGGGAGCATTCTTTGCAAAAGGTTCCGTACATCCTCGTCGCAGGCGACAAGGAAAAGGCCAACGGAGCCGTTGCGGTGCGCGCCCGGGGCAATACTGACCTCGGTGTGATGCCCCTGGCAGACTTCTCGCAGAAGCTCCTCAGTGACATCGCCCGAAAGGCTTGAGTCGTCTTCGGCGCGCCTTTGTTTTTTGTGTGCGGCCTCCCGTGCCTTGGGGTTGCAAAAAGGGGTTTGAACCATCGCTACTTTCATGGACCGGCGCGTTCCGAATGCGGAACGCAAGCACAGGTTGAACCGCGAAATCATGGCACCGCAGGTGCGCTTGAACGGCGTCGAGAACGAAGCCCTGGGCATCGTGCCCATCCTGGAAGCCTTGCGCATGGCAGGCGAACTCGATGTCGATCTGGTGGAGATCGCAGCCACGGCGGACCCGCCGGTGTGTCGGTTGATGGACTACGGCAAGTTCAAGTACCAGGAACAGAAAAAGGCCGCCGAAGCCAAGTCCAAACAGAAGATCATCGAGATCAAGGAAGTGAAGTTTCGCCCCGGCACCGATGAGGGCGACTACAACATCAAGATGCGCAACCTGCGACGCTTCATTTTTGAAGACGGCGACAAAGGCAAGGTGACGCTTCGTTTCCGCGGCCGCGAGATCACGCACATGGACATCGGCATGCGGCTGCTGGAGCGCATACGCGATGAGCTGGCCGACGTCTCGGTGGTCGAGCACATGCCCAAGCTGGAAGGGCGCCAGATGATCATGGTCTTGGCGCCAAAGAGGAAGTCTTAAATTTTCTGCGCCGGGTCTGGTCACCTGGCGCGGGGAGAGCAAGTCGCTGCAGGCCAAACAAGTACCGCTGATCGCGGTCGCCTGCAGACGACGCATTAGAAGGAGCATTCATGCCCAA
>JAYUSP010000316.1:0-4698 GCA_043755615.1 Betaproteobacteria bacterium | reverse complement strand
TCGCGACGCTGGCGAAGATCGCCAGCAGCTTGTAGAAGATGGCCAGGGTCATGGCCGCCTGCGCCCGCCCCTGCCCCCGCGCCCGCAGGCCGCCCGGCCCCGCCTGCCGGGCATCGTCAGGCCGCGGCTTTCTTGGCGGCCGCCTTCTTTGCCGCAGCGCCAGCAGGCGCCCTGGGTGCCCGCGGCTCGAACTCGAAGAGCACCTTGCCTTCTTTTTTGTCGTAGGCCAGAAACGCCTTGAACTTGCGCCGGGTTTTGTTGGAGACAAAATTTTCGAGCAGGCCGGTCTTGCCACTGACGAGCAGCTTGTGCATCTCTTCGCGCGGCACCGGCTGCTGCAGGATGATCTTGCCGGTCTTGAAGTCGCAGTTCACGGCTGCGCCAACGCTGTGCTCGCAGACATACGAAGTGCCATGCTCGAAGACGCGGCCCTGGCATTTGGGGCAGGCGCCGAGCGACTCCTGGGTCGAGAAGTCGACCGGCCCGCCATCACCTTCGGCCTTCTTGGCGTCGTCGCCAAAGTCAAATTCGAGCTTCCAGTTCTTGATCTCGGCGTCGAAGACGAGCTTCATTTCGGCCGTGAAAGGCCAGCCGGCCTTGGAGCGGAAACCTTCGAGCGGGCCGATTTTTTTGTCGCGCAAGAAGGCGTCGGCCTCGGCGGTCTCGAACGCCCGGCCGGCGGGGATCTTGGTGATCGAGAACTCGCATTTTTCGCAGGCGAAGCGGCGGTAGTTTTCCTTCACCGTGGCGCCGCAGTTGGGGCAAGGCGTGGCCAGCGTCGTGTAGTCGCCGGGGATCGTGTCGCGGTCGTATTCCTTGGCTTTCTTGACGATGCGCTCGGCCATCTTGGCGATCTCGGCCATGAAGGTCTCGCGCTTCAAGCGGCCATGCTCCATCTCGGCGAGCTGGTATTCCCAGTTGCCGGTCAGGTCGGGGCGCGTCAGGTCTTCGATCGCCAGCCCACGCAGCAGCGTCATCAGCTGAAACGCCTTGGCGGTGGGCACCAGATCGCGGCCGTCGCGGTGCATGTACTTCTCATAGATCAGGCCTTCGATGACCTGCGCCCGTGTCGCCGGCGTGCCCAGGCCTTTTTCGGCCATCGCCTCGCGCAATTCGTCGTCGTCGATGAGCTTGCCCGCACCTTCCATCGCGCTCAACAGTGTCGCTTCGGTATACCGCGCCGGCGGTTTGGTTTTCAGCGCGTTCGCGTCGACGACCTCGGCGCGCACCAGTTCACCCGGCTGCACCGCGACGAGGTTGGCGTCATCGTCCTGCGCCTCCTTGCCGTAGACCGCCAGCCAGCCGGGGTTGACGAGCACCTTGCCATTCGTCTGGAACGGGTACTCGACGCCGCCTGCGCTGACCTTGCTGATGCGGGTCGTGATCATGAATTCGGCGGCCGGATAAAACACCGCGATGAAGCGCTTGACGACCATGTCGTAGAGCTTGGCTTCGGTTTCGGTCAGCGACTTCGGTGGCTGCAAGGTCGGGATGATCGCGAAGTGGTCAGAGACCTTGGCATTGTCGAAAACTCGCTTCAAGGGTTTGACAAAACCGTCCTTCAAACCTTTGCGCGCATGGGCCGCCAGCAAGCGCAGCGGGCCGGGCAGGTCTTCGCTGGCGATCATCTCGAAGGTGTCTTTGACGACTGCCAGGTAGTCCTCGGGCAGTGCCCGCGAATCGGTGCGTGGATAGGTCAGCACCTTGTGTTTTTCGTACAACGCCTGAGCGATCGACAGCGTCGCCTTGGCACTGAAACCAAAACGCGAATTGGCCTCGCGCTGCAACGTCGTCAGGTCGTACAGCAGCGGGCTGGCCTGGGTGCTGGGTTTGGACTCTTCGCTCACCGCCGCCGGCTGGCCGACGCAGGCGCGGGCTATTGCCCGCGCCTGCGCCTCAGTCCACAGCCGGTCGGCGCGCGCTTCGGCGTCGTCGGGGTTCTTTTTCCACTTCGTGTCGAACCACTTGCCTTCGTACTGCCCGGCCTGGGCGTCAAACGTCGCCTTGACCTCCCAGTAAGCGCGCGAGACATGTTTGCGGATCTTCTCTTCACGCTCGACGACGATGCTCAGCGTCGGCGTCTGCACGCGCCCGACGGTGGTCAGGAAAAATCCGCCATCGCGCGAATTGAATGCCGTCATCGCGCGGGTGCCGTTGATGCCGACCAGCCAGTCGGCTTCGGAGCGGCTGCGCGCAGCATCCGCCAGGCCGAGCATCTGCGCGTCGCTGCGCAGGTTGGCGAAGCCGTCACGGATCGCCTGCGGCGTCATGCTCTGCAGCCACAGGCGCTGGATCGGCTTGTTGATCGGGGCCTTTGCGCCGGCCGCGTATTGCACGATCAGGCGGAAGATCAACTCGCCTTCGCGCCCGGCGTCGCAGGCGTTGATGATCGCCGTCACGTCCTTGCGCTTGACGAGTTTGACGACCGCGTTGAGGCGGCTCTTGGCCTTGTCGATCGGCGCCAGGTCGAAGTGCGGCGGCACCACTGGCAGGTTGTTGAAGCTCCACTTGCCACGTTTGACGTCGAACTCTTCCGGCGCCTTGATCTCCACCAGGTGGCCAATCGCCGAGGTCACGACATATCGGTCGTTCTCGAAGTGGTCGGCCTCCTTGTCGAACTTGCCGGCGACTGGCGTGAGCGCACGCACGATGTCCTGCGCGACGCTGGGTTTTTCCGCAATGATGATGGTCTTGCTCATTCGTCCTGTGTCCCTTGTCGGCCCGAGATCAGGCCGTGCCTACAATCCGCTGCCTCGCGCGCACGCACCCACGTACCCGTACACACACGCATGCGCGCGCCCATGAATTCAATGTACCGAATGAAATCAAAGCCTCAAGCCCAAAGTGAAGCCAAAAATGAAACCGGCAAAAAGTCCGGCATCAAAACCAGCCCGGCAGCGCGCGGGCCGCGTTTCCAGGTGCGCCGCTCGGGCGTGCATGGCAAGGGCGTCTTTGCGTTGCGCCCGATCGCTGCCGGCGAGTCGATCATCGAATACACCGGCGAGTTGATTTCCTGGCCCGAGGCGCTGCGTCGTCATCCGCACGACCCGCGCGACCCGAACCACACCTTCTTCTTCCACATCGATGCCGATCATGTCATCGATGCCAAAGTGGGCGGCAATGCGGCGCGCTGGATCAACAATGCCTGCGAGCCCAACTGCGAAGCCGACGAGACCGATGGCCGGGTCTTCATCAAGGCCCTGCGCGCGCTCGGTGCTGGCGAAGAACTCTTCTACGACTACGGCCTGATCATCGACGAGCGCTACACGCCGAAGCTTAAAAAAGAGTACGCGTGCCGCTGCGGCAGCCCGATCTGCAGGCGCACGATGCTCGCGCCCAAACGGGGCCGCGGCCGCGCGCTCACCTGAGCCGGGCCCACAGAAGGTCGGCGACGATGGCCGAACCCGCAGACATCCGCTGGCAGACGCAGTCGCTGTGGCAACGCCTGCGGCCGCTGCTGCCCGGCATCAGCGTCGAGGTGATCGCCAGCCTGCCGTCGACGAACAGCGCGCTCATCGATCGCGCGCGGGCATCGGTGGGCCAGACCGACCTTGTCGTGACGACGCCCGGCGAGCTTGATCGGCTGGGGCCTTCAAACGGGCTCGGAAAAACACTCCATGGCCGCCGCGCCGCCGACACCCAGGCCTGCCTGCTGGTCGCCGAAGAGCAGACCCAGGGCCGCGGCCGCCAGGGGCGCCTGTGGCAGTCGACGCCGGGTGCGTCGCTGACGTTTTCGCTGGCCCTGCCTTTTGCGCCGGTGGACTGGTCGGGGCTGTCGCTGGCGGTCGGGATCGCGCTGGCAGAAGCGCTGGAACCCGGCGCGACGGTAAGCGCGCCCGCCTTGTCGTCGACAAGACAGGCCGCGCTCGATGCAGCCGAGCAAGCGCCCGTGGACGCAGCCGCGCAAGGCGCCCCGCGCATCGGCCTGAAATGGCCCAACGATCTTTGGCTTGCCGGCAGCACGCCGCAAAAACTTGGCGGGGTGTTGATCGAAACCGTGCCCGTCGGTGAACGCCGCATGTGCATCGTCGGCGTCGGCCTGAATATCGCGCCGCAGTCGCTTGCCGACCTGTCCAGCGGTTATGCCTGCTTGCAGCAACTGCACCCGGGCATCAGCGCGCCGGCCGCGCTGGCGCTGGTGGCCGAGCCGCTGGTGCGCACGCTGCTGCGCTTCGAGCGGAGCGGGTTTTTGCCCTTCGCGAGTGCCTACGCAGCGCGTGACCTGCTGCGCGGCCAGCAGGTCAGCACGACGCTGCCGACGCTGCCGCAAGGCCAGGCGCAGGGGGTCGGCAGCGACGGCGCCTTGCTCGTCGTCGACGGCGCCGGGCGCGTGCACCGCATCGTTGGCGGCGAGGTCAGCGTGTCTGCCGTTCCTGCCGTTCCCGGCCCTGGCAGCGCTTGATGTTGCGCACGCTGGTGATCCTGCTGGTGCTGGCCAACGGCGCTTTCTGGGCCTGGTCGCAGGGCGCGTTGTCGTGGCTCGAGCCGCTCTTGCCGGCGCCGGCATCGGCCGAACGCGAACCCGAACGCCTGGCCAGACAGGTGCGCGCACAGAACATCGTCGTGCTCAACGCCAGGGCCGCGGCGCAAGCGGCACAAGCGGCGCAGACGGCGAGCGCCGCCGATGCGGCCGCGGCCAAAGCCGCTGGCGATTCAGGCGCCGCGCCGCCGCCGCGCTGAAACCAGCGTCGCGCTGGC
>JAYUSP010000315.1:0-15504 GCA_043755615.1 Betaproteobacteria bacterium | reverse complement strand
GCTGAAACCCGCGGCCTGCTGCAGCACGCGCTGGCGCGGGTGGCCGAGCAGGCCGAGCGTGCCGGGCGCGTGATCAGGAGCGTGCACGACTTCGTGCGTCGGCGCGAGCAGCACCATGAGGTGGTCAGCGCCGAGCGCTTGCTTGACGCCGTGCTGCCGCTGGTTCGCTTGCAGGCGCGCAAGAGCGGCACCCGTGTCGAGATCGAACTGCCACAGCCCGCGGTCATGGTGCGCTGCGACCGCACGATGGTCGAGCAGGTGCTGCTGAACCTGGCGCGCAACGGCATCCAGGCGATGGAGACCACCACCGCGCCCGCGTCGCGCTTGCTCACGATCAGCGTCGCGGCGGGCCCGCCGCGCTGGGTCACTTTCAGCGTCGCCGACGCCGGATCGGGCATCAGCCCCGAGGTCGCCGCGCGCCTGTTCACGCCGTTTTATTCAACCCGCAGCGAAGGCATGGGACTGGGCCTGAGCCTGTGCCGCACGGTCATCGAACAACATGGCGGAGCACTTGATTTTGAATCGCCGGTTCGGCACGACGCGGCGGACGCGCCCGGCAGCCGCTTCCGGTTTACGCTCCCGGCTGCGCTTCGCCTCGACGCCAACCACGACTCCCACCGCGACCCCGGCCAGTGACTCTCCAGCTCGACCCCCGGCTCGGCATCCCGATGGTCTACCTCGTCGACGACGAAGCGGTGGTGCGCGACGCACTCGCGTGGCTGCTGCGCTCGCGCCGTTTGTTGTCCGAAGGTTTTGCCAGTGGCGAAGCCTTTGAGGCCTGGTTGCAGCCGCGCCTGGCGCCGCAGGCCAGTGCCTGGCCGGGTGCGCCGAGTTGCCTGCTGCTGGACATGCGCATGCCGGGTTTGAGCGGCCTGGTGTTGTTCGAGCGCCTGGTCGACAAGGGCCTGGTGCCGCTGCTGCCGGTGATCTTTCTCACCGGGCATGGCGACGTACCGACCGCAGTGGCCGCGGTCAAGGCGGGTGCTTTTGACTTCGTCGAGAAGCCGTTTTCGAACAACGCACTGGTTGACAGAGTCGAGCAGGCCTTGGCGCACAGCGCGGCCGGCATCGCGGCGCGGGGCGCCGGCCTGCAGCGCGACCGGCGCCTGGGCGAACTCACCGAACGTGAGCAGGAAGTGCTGCGCCTGATCGTCGCCGGCAGCGCCAACAAACGCATTGCCGACGAGTTGCAGATCAGCGTGCGCACGGTCGAAGTCCACCGCGCCAAGGTCTTCGACAAGATGGGCGTGAAGTCGGCGGTCGAGCTGGCCAACCTGCTGCGTGAGCCGATATGAGTAAAGCGTCGCAAAGGATCATGGGCGAACAAGCGGGCGACTCGGCCAGCCCGGCCAGCTTGGGCGAGTTCGATCTCATCGCTAAATATTTCGACCGCGGCACCCGGCGCGCGGTGCTCGGCATCGGCGACGACTGCGCGCTGCTGGCGCCAACCCCCGGCATGCAGTGGGCGGTGTCCTGCGACATGCTCGTCGAAGGCCGGCACTTCCTGTCTACCGTTTCACCTCTGCGGCTGGGCCACAAGGCGCTGGCGGTGAACTTGAGCGACCTGGCGGCCTGCGGTGCGACGCCGCGCGCCTACACGCTGGCGCTGGCGCTGCCACGCGCCGACGAGGCCTTTGTTGCGGCCTTTGCGCGGGGGCTGTTCTTGCTTGCCGACGAGCACGGCATCGAGCTCGTCGGTGGCGACACCACGGCCGGGCCGTTGAATATCTGCATCACCGTATTTGGCGAAGTGCCCGCCGGCCAGGCCTTGTTGCGCAGCGGCGCGCAAGCCGGTGATACGGTCTGGGTCAGCGGCCAGCTCGGTGACGCGCGGCTCGCGCTGGAGGTCTTTCGCGGCAACTTGGCGGCGCCGGCCGGGGCTGACTTCGACGTGGCCCGGCGGGCGATGGAAATGCCGCAGCCGCGGGTCGCTTTAGGCACCGCGTTGCGCGGTGTGGCCAGCAGCGCGATCGACCTCAGCGACGGGCTGATCGGCGACCTCGGCCATATCCTGCGCCGCTCCCGCGTCGGTGCGCGGATCGACCTGCCCAAGCTGCCGCGCAGCGACCTGTTGCGCCGCCAGGCGCCGGCCTTGCAGCGTGAATGTCTGCTCGCCGGCGGTGACGACTACGAACTGATGTTCACCGCGCCGGCCGCCGCACAGACCGCGGTCGAGCGTGCCGGCGCGCTGACCGGGGTGGCCGTTGCGGCGATCGGGCAGATCCATGCCGGCAGCGGGCTGACAGTGCTCGATGGGGAGGGCCAGCCGATCGACCTCGCCCAGTACCGCGCGTTTGACCACTTCGGCGGGTGAATGCCAGCGTGGATACGTACCTGATTGCCAGCGTGGATACCAACGTGAATACCAACGAAATTACCAATGTAACCACGAACGTGACTGCCAACGCGAACCCTGCCCCCGCAGCGTCGCGCCGCGCGACGCTGCGTTTCATGCTCGGCCACCCCGCACGCTGGCTGGCGCTCGGCTTCGGCAGCGGCCTCGCACCCAAGGCGCCGGGCACCGCGGGCACGCTCTTCGCCTGGATCAGTTTTTTGCTGCTCGACCGCTGGCTCGACGCCACCGATTGGGCGGCGGTGATCGTGCTTGCCTTCTGGGTCGGCATCTGGGCCTGCACGCTGACGGCGCGAGATCTGGGTGTCGCCGACCCGGGATCGATCGTCTGGGACGAGGTGGTTGCTTTCTGGGCCGTTCTCTGGCTGCTCACGCCAGCCAGCGGGTGGTCGCAGCTTGCGGCGTTTGCACTGTTCCGCTATTTCGACGCCGCCAAACCCGGCCCGGTGGGCTGGGCGGACCGGGCTTTCAAATTGAGTCCGGGGCAGGCCATCGGCTGGGGCCAAGGCTTCGGCATCCTCTTCGACGACCTCGTCGCCGCCGGCTGCACGCTGGTCGTGATCGCACTAGGTGTTGCACTCTGGGGGTGGATATGAACTTCGAGCCACTGCAAGTCGAGTTGCTCTCGTTCGGCGACACGCTGCGCAGCCGGGGCCTGCGCGTGGCCACCGCCGAGAGCTGCACCGGCGGCCTCATCGCTGCGGCTTGCACCTCGGTCGCCGGCTCGAGCGACTGGTTCGATCGCGGTTTCGTGAGCTACAGCAACGAGGCCAAGGCCGAGCTGCTCGGGGTGGATGCCGCCCTCGTCGCGGCCCACGGCGCGGTCAGCGAAGAAGTGGTGCTCGCGATGGCTAACGGTGGACTGAAGTATTCACACGCCGACCTCGTGGTGGCGGTGACCGGCATCGCCGGGCCGGGTGGGGCGGTGCCGGGCAAGCCGGTGGGCCTGGTCTGGCTGGCGCTGGGCGCGCGTGGCGCGGCACCGGTGGCGCAGCGGTTTGAATTTGCCGGCGACCGCACGGCGGTGCGTGAGGCCACGCTGCGTGCGGCACTGACAGGCTTGGCCGCGCTGGCAGCGCGCACCGCAGCGCTGCAGACCACCACGCCGCCCACCACGCCGCCCCTCTGGCCATGATCGGCGTCGGCGGATCGTCGGCGGTCTGCTCGCCGCCGAGCTCAAACGCCAGCGCCGCCAAGTCGTCGGCCGGCTTGGGCCGGCTGATCGGAAAGCCTGGCAGCATCTCGCGGTCGACACCCCGCACGATGGCGCGCTGAGCGTCGGTTCCCACGCCTTCGGCAACGACAACCCGATCCAGCGGGTGGGCGAGGTGGACGATGGCCTTGTCCAGCACGCGGCCGTCTTCGTCGCCGCCGAGGTCGCGCACGAAGCGGCACTCGATCTTCACGTTTGACGGCCGCGAATGCTTGCGGCAATCATGAGCACGCTTTCGGTGAACTCGAAATCCGGCGCGTGCGGCGCGACGCCGAACTCGGCCATTGCCTGGAGCTGGCAGCGCAGCACAGACTCGTCGCCTTTGATGGTGTGCCGCAGCGCGCGCCCGGGTTCGACGGTCGCTTGCAGTTGGGTCTTCGGCGCCGAGCGAGCGCCGAGCGATACAAGCTGCGGTACGCTGGCGCCGATGAAAGTCGCGTTGCTGACCTCGTTTGACGCCCAGGAGCGTGCCGAGTGGCAGTCCGCACTGGCGGCGGCCTGCCCGGGTGTGCAGTGGCTCGCGAATCTGGAAACCGGGATTGCCAACGCTGAGTTGGGCGACATCGCCGCTGCGGTCGTCGCCAACCCCGCGCCGGGGGCCTTGAACGCGCTTGCCCGTCTTCCCGGCCTGCGCCTGATCCAGTCGTTGTGGGCAGGCGTCGAGCGCCTGCTCGCCGACCCGGCGCTGCCGGCCGGCGTGCCGGTGGCCAGAATGGTCGACCCAGCGATGACCGCCGCGATGGCCGAGACCGCGTTGTGGGCCACGCTGGCGCTGCACCGCGGGTTTTTTGCCTATGCCCGCCGCCAGCGTCGGGCGCTGTGGCGCCAGCACCGGCAGCGGCGTGCTGACGAGCTGCAGGTGCTGGTGCTCGGCCTGGGCGCGATGGGCGCGGCGGTGGCGGCGCGGCTGGCAGCGCAGGGCTACCGCGTCAGCGGCTGGCGCGCGAGTACGGATGCGGCGGCCGGCCAAAGCGCGCCGGCCGGCATCGATGTGCTCAGCGGCATGCCGGCGCTGTGGCAGCGTTTGCCGTCGACGCAGATCCTGATCAACCTGCTGCCGCTGACCGCCGCCACCACCGGCCTGATCGACAACCGGCTGCTGGCGGCCCTGCCCCGCGGCGCGGCCGTGATCAACCTCGCGCGTGGCGCGCACATTGTCGATGAAGACTTGGTTGCGGCGTTAGACAGTGGTCACCTGCGCCACGCTGTGCTCGATGTCTTTGCATGCGAGCCGCTGCCGGCCACCCACCCCTACTGGTCGCACGACGCTGTCACGGTGCTGCCGCATGCCGCAGCCCTGACCGACCCGCGCAGCGCGGCGGCGGTGGTCGCCGAGAACCTGCGCCGCTTGGCATGCAGCGAGCCGCTGCTGCATCTGGTCGACCGCCGTCGTGGGTATTGACGCGGCGCCGCGGTACGCCGCGCAGCGCCGCGAAGCCAGCAAGCCGGGGGCGGTCGGTTCAGCCGATCAAGGCCAGCGGCGGCCGCGGCGCACCGCGCTCGCGGGCCGGCGCTGGTGCGCTGATACGCAATGTCATGAGCACCAGGCGGCGCAGCGCGTCCCAGGGTTCGGGCGGCCAGTCGGGCCGGCGCAGCCCCTTGGTGATGCCGTCGCACAGGCTCGCCGCCAGCAGCAGTCGCTGTGCCGCTCGTTCGCTAAAGCGTGGCATCGCGCGTTCGATGACCCGCTGGCGCGGGACCCCCCAGACGCGGGCGTCGGTCAGCGCCAGCGGCATCGGCCGGCCGGCGTCGAGCGCCGCACGCACACGCTTGATTGCGCGCAGGTCGTCGGCGAGTTGCCAGAGCACGCCGACAGCGGATTCACCTTCGGCGCGCAGCCCGTCGAGCATGCGCAGCGCGCGCGCGACCTGGCCGCCGAGTGTGGCCTCGCAGAGCTGGCGCATGTCGTAACGCGCGACGTTGAGCACCGCGGCTTCGATCTGCTCGGCGCTCAGCTCGCCCGATGGGTGCAGCAGCGCAAGCTTGTGCATCTCTTGTTGCGCAGCAAGCAGATTGCCTTCGACGCGGTCGGCAAAAAAGGCCAGCGCTCGCTCACCGTCTTCGCCATCGCGAACACGCTGACCCTGGGTCGCCAGGCGTTGTGCGATCCAGGCCGGCAGCGCGGCGCGTGGCACCGGCTCGATGCGCAGCTGCACGCCGGCGGCATCGAGCGCGCTGAACCAGCCGCTCTTGGTCTGCGTGCCGTCCAGCCGCGGCAGTGTCACCAGCGTGACCACGCCTTCGGGCAGGCGGGCCGCATAACGCTGCAATGCATCGGCACCATCCTTGCCCGGTTTGCCCGAGGGGATGCGGATCTCGACCACCTTGGCCGACGCAAACAGGCTCATCTCCTGCGCCGCACCGAGCACGCCGCTCCAGTCGAAGTGGGCACCGCTGACGTTGAAGACATCACGTTCGGCGCAGCCGGCGGCGCGCGCCGCGGCGCGGATCAAATCGGCCGCCTCCTGCATCAGCAGCGGCTCGTCGCCGAGCAGCGTGTACAGCCGCTGCACGCCGCGGGCGAGGTGGGCGGGCAGTTGATCGGCGCGCAGCAGCATCGTTGAGGTCCTGCGGCCACTGGGCTAGAGCTTGACCGACGCCAGCCGGCGCAGCACCTGCATCACGACATCGCTCTGCATCTCGCGAAACAGCTGCGCCTCTTCGTATTCCTTGGCCAGCGCGGTGCTCTCGCTGTAACTCAGGTCGCGCTTGAGCGCCAGTTCGGCGCGCGGCAGCAACTCGCGTCCTGACGGTGTCTGGACCTTGAACTCCAGGCGCAGACGCAATTGCAATTCGCGGACCTGACCGACTGCGGTGGACGCGACCACGCTGCGCTCGCGTTGATCGAGCAGCGCCACCAGCACGACATCGGCCGGCAGGGGCGCATCGACCACCAGGACCTGCGTCTGCAGCAGCGTGCGCAGCGCTTCGGCCAGCGACGAGCGCGGCAAAAAGCCGGCCAGCGTGATGCGCGAGAAGGGCAGTACCGGCGCGCGGCGCAGCGCGAAGCCGCAGCCGGGCAGGGCAGCGGCTGCCATCGCGGAAGCCCAGCCGAGCAAAAAACGCGAGCGCTGCATGCTGGCCGCCGTCTCAGCTCGGCTCAGCGCGGCGCAGCGCCGGCGCGCAGCGACAAGCGCGGGGTCTCAAACGACGACATTCACCAGCCGGCCGGCAACGACGATGATCTTGCGGATCGGCCGGCCTTCGCTGAAGCGGGTGACCTCTTCGCTGGCCGCGGCCAGGCCTTCGATCGTGGTCTTGCTGGCGTCGGCGGGGACGCGGATCGCGCCGCGGTGTTTGCCGTTGACCTGCAGCACGAGTTCGATCTCGGTGCGCTGCAAGGCAGCTTCGTCAACCTCCGGCCAGCGGGCGTCGAGCAGGCTGCCGAACTCGCTCTCAAAGCCCAGCGCGCGCCAGAGTTCATGCGTGATATGCGGGGTCGCCGGGTACAACACGCGCAGCAGCAGGCCAAAACCTTCGCGCAGCGCGCCGGGGGCGTCGCCCTTGAATGCCTCCAGCGCATTGAGCATCTTCATCGCGCCCGAAGCGACGGTGTTGTATTGCATGCGCTCGTAGTCGTAACTGACCTGGCGCAAGACGCTGTGCAGCTCGAAGCGCAACGCCGGCGCGCTGCCGGCGCCACTGTCGCGCAGCGCGGCGGCATGTTTGGCGCCAAACTGCCAGAGCCGGCGCAGGAAGCGATGCGCGCCTTCGACACCGGCGTCGTTCCACTCCATCGTCTGCTCGGGCGGCGACGCGAACATCACAAACAGGCGGGCGGTATCGGCGCCGTAGCGGGCGATCACCGCCTGCGGGTCGACGCCGTTGTTCTTCGACTTGGACATCGTTGTCCAGCCTTCACATTGCACGGCCGAGCCGTCGCGCCTGAGCGTTGCCGAGGTGACCTTGTGGTACTCGTCGCGCTGAATATCGAGATCGCGTTCCCAGAAATACTCGCGCCCGGCGGTGTCGCTGCTGCGCACGAAGGCTTCATTGAGCACCATGCCCTGGGTCAGCAGTTTGGTGAACGGTTCATCGATGCTGACGAGGCCCAAGTCGCGCATGACCTTGGTCCAGAAGCGCGCATAGAGCAGATGCAGGATGGCGTGTTCGATGCCGCCGATGTACTGGTCCATCGGCATCCAGTACTTCGTGCCGGCGCCGACCATCGTGTCGCTCAGCCCGGGGTCGCAGTAGCGCATGAAGTACCACGACGAATCGACGAAGACATCCATCGTGTCGGTCTCGCGCCGCGCCGCCTGGCCACACAGCGGGCACTTCACGCCGGCGTGGAAGCCCGCGTGGTGGTTCAACGGGTTGCCGCTGCCATCGGGGATGCAGTCTTCGGGCAGCACCACCGGCAGGTCGGCCTCGGGCACCGGTAGCGCCCCATGTTCGGGGCAGTGGATCATCGGGATCGGCGTGCCCCAGTAACGCTGCCGGCTGATGCCCCAGTCGCGCAGGCGCCAAGTGGTTTTTTTGTCGCCCAGGCCATGCGCGGCCAGGTCCTTGGCCACCGCGTTGACGGCGTCGGCGTGGTTCAAGCCGCTGTAGTTGCCCGAGTTGATGACCACCGCGCGCGCCTTGTCGGCGTACCAGTCGTGCCACTGGTGGTAGTCGTAGTGCGGCTCGTCGTCGACATGGATGACCTGAATGATCGGGATGCCATATTTCAACGCGAAGGCGAAGTCGCGCTCGTCGTGGCCGGGCACACCCATCACCGCGCCGTCGCCGTAGCTCATCAGCACATAGTTGCCGACCCACAAATCGACTTGCTCGCCACTGATCGGGTGGGTGACTTGCAGGCCGGCGCGCACGCCCTTTTTTTCCTGCGTCGCGAGATGTGCTTCGGTGTTGCCGCCGACCTTGCATTCGGCGATGAACGAGGCGACCTCGGTGTTGGCTGCGGCCGCGTGTTGTGCCAGGGGATGTTCGGGCGCCACGGCGCAGAAGGTCACGCCCATGATCGTATCGGAGCGCGTCGTGAAGACGTGCATGCGCCCGCCCTGCAGCAACGCGCCGTCGGCGCCGCGGATCTGGTGCGTGAAAGCAAAGCGCACACCTTCGCTGCGGCCGATCCAGTTTTCCTGCATCAGCTTGACGCGCTCGGGCCAGCCGTCGAGCTGGAGCTGCACCGCGTCGAGCAGCTCGTCAGCGTACTGCGTGATCTTCAGGTAATAACCTGGGATCTCGCGCTTTTCGATGAGCGCGCCGCTGCGCCAGCCGCGGCCATCGATGACCTGCTCGTTGGCGAGCACGGTCTGGTCCACCGGGTCCCAGTTGACAACCTGGGTGCGGCGCTCGGCGATGCCGGCCTGCAGCATCTTCAGGAACAGCCACTGGTTCCATTTGTAGTAGTCCGGCGCACAGGTCGTGACCTCGCGGCTCCAGTCGATGGCCAGGCCCAGGGCCTGCATCTGCGCCTTCATGTGGGCGATGTTGTCGTAGGTCCACTTGGCCGGCGGCATCTTGTTTTTCATCGCCGCGTTTTCGGCCGGCAGGCCGAACGCGTCCCAGCCCATCGGCATCAGCACGTTCATGCCCCTCATGCGCAATTGGCGCGCGAGCATGTCGTTGATGGTGTAGTTGCGCACATGCCCCATGTGCAGCCGGCCACTCGGGTAGGGCAGCATCGAACAGGCGTAGAACTTGGGCCGGCTCGGATCTTCGGTGACGCGGTAGGCGTCGTCGGTTTTCCACCGGCCTTGCGCCGCGGCTTCAACTTCGGCGGGGACGTATTTTTCGTTCATCCGCCGGATTGTAGGCAGGCGCTCTACCGGGGCGGCGGGGTTGGCGGTGTTGCCGGTGTTGGCGCTGCGGCCGCTGCTTCCGGTACAGCAGCTTCGGCCTCGGTGACAAAGCCGATCCGGCTCAGGCCCGCTTCCTGAACCAGAGCGATGAGTTCTGCAACGCGGCCGTAGGGCACCCGCGCATCGGCACGCAACTGGACTTCGGTCGCCGGATTGCGCCGGGCGGCGTCCTGCACCTGCTTGACGATCGCGGCGCGTTCGGTCGCGGTATCACCGACAAAAAATTGCCCTTGGGCGTCGATCGCCAGCGCGATCGACTGCGGCGCGTCGCTCGGTGCGCCGCCGGCGGTCTTGGGAAGCTCGAGCTTCAGGCTCGACGCCATCAGCGGCGCGGCGATGATGAAGATCACCAGCAGCACCAGCATCACGTCGATCAACGGCGTCATGTTGATCTCGCTCATCGGTGCGGCGCCAGCGCGGCGCTCGAGGCGGCCGAAGGCCATGTCAGGCCCGCGCCGGGCCGCCCCAAGCGGCCTGAAGCCCGCCTGGGGGGGCGAGCCCGCGCCGAGCGAGCGCCTGCGCGCTCGCGAGTGGCGGATGAGCGCCTGGCGGCTTGCAAGCCGCCAGGCAGCGTCGGAGCGCAGCGACAAGCGTGGGGGCCGTCATGTCATTCCTGGCTGCGCCGTGGCGCGCTGCTGGCGGCGTCGAGCATCATTTCGCGCAGGTCGTGGGCAAAACCTTCGAGCTCGGCTTCGGTCGCAGCGACCCATTTGCCAAACAGGTTGTAGGCCAGCACCGCGGGGATTGCCACCGCCAGGCCGGCGGCGGTCATGACCAGCGCCTCGCCGACCGGGCCGGCAACCTTGTCGATCGAGAAGTTGCCGGCCTCGGAGATCGCCAGCAGCGCGTGGTAGATGCCCCAGACGGTGCCGAAGAGGCCGACAAAAGGCGCCGTGCTGCCGACCGACGCCAGCAGCACCTGGCCAAATTGCAGATGCGACAGGCCGCGGTGCAAGGCGTCGCGCAGCCGGCGCGTGAGCTGCGAATCGAGGTGGGCACGGGTTTCCAGCGTGCCGCCAGCGGGCTGGTGGGTGGCGGCGTCGACCAGCGGCAGCAGCAGGCGCTCGCGGTCGGTGCTGTGCAGCCGGGCGCGGCCCGCGTCGATGTCCGGCGCGTCCCAGAACGCCGGGATGCCGGTGCCGATATCGCGCTTCGCGCGGCGCAGCACGACCGCCTTCCACAGGATCACGACCCAGGCACAGATCGACATCAGCAGCAGCAGCACCGCGACGATGCGGCCGATGCCGTCACTGCCGGCGAGGTAGGTGCTCAGCGTGTCCACCGTGGCCGCCGCTGGTTTGGGGGATTAGCCCCGGCCATCGAGCCCGAGCACGCGGTCCATGCCAAACAGCCCTTGCGACTGGCCGGCAAGGAAACGCGCCGCGCGCAGGCTGCCCTGGGCATAACCGGCGCGGCTCGACGCGCGGTGGCTGATCTCGATGCGCTCGCCGGTGCCGATGAAGAGCACGCTGTGGTCGCCGACCATGTCGCCGCCGCGGACGACCGAAAAGCCGATCGACGACGTTTCGCGTTCGCCGGTGACACCTTCACGCGCATACACCGCGCAGTCGGCGAGCTTGCGGCCGAGTGCGGAGGCGACGACTTCGCCCATCTTCAATGCGGTGCCGCTCGGTGCGTCGATCTTGTGCCGGTGGTGCGCCTCGGTGATCTCGATGTCGTAACCCTCGTGCAGCGCGCGCGCGGCGACATCGAGCAGCTTGAGCATGACGTTGACGCCGATGCCCATGTTCGGCGCCATCACGATCGCGATGTGCGCCGCCGCGGCTTCGATCTGCGCCTTTTCCTGCGCGCTGAAGCCGGTCGTGCCGATGACCATCTTGACGCCGGCGCGGCGGCAGGCGGCCAGGTGCAACAGCGTGCCTTCGGGGCGCGTGAAGTCGATCAGCATATCGGCGTCGGCCAGACCGGCATCAATGTCGGCGGTGACCCGCACGCCACTTTCGCGGCCCAGAAAAGCCGCCGCATCCGTGCCGACGGCGGCACTGCCGGCGACATCGAGCGCGCCGCGCAGTTGCAGGTCGCCCGATGCCAGCACGGCTTCGATCAGCATCCGGCCCATGCGGCCGGAGCAGCCGGCGACGGCTACCTTCAAGGGCGAATGTGGCTCTGCCACTTTGCTCATCCCCCCTTGGGGGGCCGGACGACGCAGGGCGTCGGCCTGGGGGGCGTCATTGCGGCCGCTCCAGCGGCGGATAGCTGCGCGCGGCGCCGAGCGGCGTGGCCGCGGCCGCGGCGTCGACCTTCTTCGGTGCCGGCAGCCCTTTGCGTTGCTCGTCGCTGAGCTCCAGCGCACGCGCCGCCGGGGCGCTGCGCACCGGCACCAGCGCGGCGACAAACTCGTTTTCGCTCGGCAAGGTTTCGGGCAGGTCGATCTTCTTCAGCAGGTCGCCGTCGAAATGCGCCACGATGCTGCGCCGTTGCACCGCGGTGCCCGGGCGCCGGATCGTGAAGACATAGTCCCAGCGATCGTTGTGGAACATGTCGGCCAGCAGCGGCGAGCCGAGCAGCTCGCGCACCTGGTTGCGCGTCATGCCGACCTTGACCAGCGCGGCCTGTTCCCTGGTCACCGCGGTGCCCTGCACGATGTCGATGCGATAAGGCGTGATGAGGCCGAAAAAACCGTCTGACGATTGCTCGCGGGTGGCGCAGCCGGCGCTCAGCAGCAGGGCCAAGGGCAGCAGGCGCAGGGCCGCACGGCAAAAGGGGGCAGGCGCTCTGGATATCATCCCGGAATTCTAGCGGGCGGGCCCCGGGGCCGGCCGCCAGCCCGCGGGAGCCTGAAGGGGTGGCCATGAACCGAAACGAAGAACTCAAGAGCAGCGGACTCAAGGCGACCCTGCCGCGCTTGAAGATCCTGGAGGTCTTCGAGCAGACGCAGCGGCGGCATATGTCGGCCGAAGATGTCTACAAGGCGCTGCTCAGCGACGACGCCGATATCGGCCTGGCGACGGTCTACCGCGTCTTGATGCAGTTCGAGCAGGCCGGGCTGCTGACACGCAGCAACTTCGAATCCGGCAAGGCAGTATTCGAGCTCAACGAAGGCCCGCACCACGACCACCTGGTGTGCCTGACCTGCGGCCGCGTGGTCGAGTTTGTCGATGCCGAGATCGAGCGCCGCCAGCGTGATGTCGCGCAGTCGCGTGGTTTCGATTTGCAGGAACACACGCTGGCGCTGTACGCCAACTGCGTCAAGTCCGACTGCGAATACCGGCCGCGCTAGGGCGCCGGGGCTTGCGTCTGCACTGGCATCAACACGGGCATCAACACGGGCATCAGCACGGGCGTCAACGTCAGCGCCTATTCGCCCTGCGTGCGCTCCAGCGCTTCCTGATGGCGGCGCACAAATTCCTGATAAGTGTCGATGCCGCGCAGCTGCAGCACGGTGTTGCGCACCGCCGCTTCGACCAGCACCGCCAGGTTGCGCCCGGCATCGACCGCGATCACAACCTTGCGCACGGGGATGTCCAGAATGTCCTCGTACAGCGGCTCGTAGGGCATGCGCTCGAAATCGCGCTCCAGGGTTTCGCGGCGCACCAGGTGCACGATCAGCTTCAGGCGCATCTTGCGGCGCACCGCGGTCTCGCCAAAGATCGCCTTGATATCGAGCAGGCCGATGCCGCGCACTTCGAGCAGGTTGCGCAGCAGCTCCGGGCAACGGCCCTCGATCGTGGTTTGCGCGACGCGGTAGAGGTCCACCGCATCGTCGGCAACCAGGCCGTGGCCGCGCGAGATGAGCTCCAGGCCGAGCTCGCTCTTGCCCAGGCCGGACTCGCCGGTGAGCAGCACGCCCAGGCCCAGGATGTCCATGAAAACGCCGTGGCGCGTGGTGCGCTCGGCAAACAGGTGCGCGAGATAGGAGCGCACCACGTCGATGACCTGGCCGGCCGATTCGCGGGTCACAAACAGCGGCAGGTCGGCGCGGTCGCACATCGCGACCAGGCGATCGGGCGGGGCCTGGTCGTCGGCGACGATGATCACCGGTGGCTCCAGCGTCACGATGCGCGAGATGCGCCGCTCCAAGTCGTCGGGCGCCGACGCCAGCAGATAAGCGATCTCTCGCCGGCCGACGATCTGCACCCGATAGGGGTGGATGTAGTTCAGGTAGCCAACGAGGTCGGCCGACGACTGCGCGTCGCGCACCGCGGCGTCGTCGAAGCGGCGCTCGGGGTGGGCATGCCCGGCGACCCATTCCCAGTGCAGCGCGCTGCGGTGGGCTTCGAACAGCGCTTCGGCGCTGATGGAGGTCGGTTTCAACGGGGCCCGGGTGTCGAGTGGATCAGAACAGACGGGTCAAACAGGTCAGGCCGATCGAGCCGGTCAAACCGTCGACTGCAGCGGCTGCCAGTTGGTGATCAGCTGGTGCAAGGCAGCGGCGTCGGGCTCGGCCTTCAGGCGGTCGCGCAGCGCGCGGTCGGACAGCATCTCGGCAATCTCGGACAGGATTTCCAGGTGCCGCTGCGTCGCCGCCTCGGGCACGAGCAGAAAGATCAGCAGCGCCACAGGCTCGTCGTCGGGGGCGTCAAAAGGAATCGGCGCTTGCAGACGCAGCACCGCGGCGAGCGGGTTTTTCAGGCCCTTGATGCGGCCATGCGGGATCGCCACGCCATGGCCGAGACCGGTGGAGCCCAGGCGCTCACGGGCGAACAGGTTGTCGGTGACAGTGCTGCGCGCGATCGCGTGCTGGTTTTCGAAATGCAGGCCGGCCTGCTCAAAAACACGCTTCTTGCTCGAAGCGTCCACATTCACCAGCACGTTGCTGGCAGGCAGGATGGATGCGAGGCGGTTCATCGAAGTCGGGCCCGGAAGGCGGCGGCAGAGGCGGTCAGATCGATCTTCCGCCCGGGGGGATGCCTGGAGCGGAGCGGCGGATTATAGGAAGCCGGCCACCGCGGCTACCCCCTTCGTTCGGATGGGATTCAGCACAATGCCGCGTTGCGGCAACAGTACCCGGCGGCAACAAAATCGGCCCCGATCGGGGCCGTCGCTGGTCAGGGCGGGATCAGGAAACACCCATGTCGATGCGCTTGGCAGTGGCGTGGTGATGGTCCTGCACGCGGTCCTTGTGGCGTACGACCTGGCGATCAAGCTTGTCCATCAACTGGTCGATCGCGGCGTACAGGTCTTCGTGGGACTGCTCGACGAAGATGTCGCGGCCTTTGACATGGAGGGTCACTTCGGCTTTCTGGCGGCGCTCTTTCTCGCGCAATTTTTCGACTGTCAGCAGGACGTTGACGTCAACAACCTGGTCAAAATGGCGTGTGATCCGGTCCAGCTTTGTGAGCACATACTCTCGCAATGCTGGCGTCACTTCGAGGTGATGTCCGCTGATCGTGAGGTTCATCAGGCGTTCCTTTCGGTAAGGTCTGGGTCAGTGGCGGGGGTGGCCCCGCGGCTCGGTCGGGAGGCTCCAAAGCGGCCCCCTGGCAAATCCAGTGTGCGCTCGTTCTGCGCCCGTGACAAGCCGGTGACGGCGCTCAAATGGGTACTGGATGTGACCCCTTTGACAGGCGTCACGCTGCCGGCTGCTTGCGGCCGAATCCGGCGTCGACGCGTACCAAGGCGACCGCAATAAACGACGGCACGGTGGCGAGACAGACCCAGGCGAAGAAGTTGACATAACCGAGCTGGTCTTGCAGCCAGCCGGCAGCCATGCCGGGCAGCATCATGCCCAGCGCCATGAAGCCGGTGCACAGCGCGTAGTGCGCGGTCTGGTGCGGGTTGTGGCGCGCCGAGGCGATCATCAACATGTAGACCATGTAGGCGGTGAAGCCGAAGCCGTAGCCAAACTGCTCGACCGCCAGCGCGGCGCTGATCAACGCCAGGCTCGTTGGTTGGGTCATTGCCAGCAGCACGAAGACCAGGTTGGGCACATGCATCGCGATGACCAGCGGCCAGAGCAGGCGCTTCAAGCCACCGCGCGAGATCACCCAGCCACCGAGCAGGCCGCCGACGGTGAGCGCGATGACACCGACGGTGCCGTAGGCGATGCCCACATCCTGCGTCTTCAGGCCCAGGCCGCCGGCCTCGCGGGGGTCGAGCAGGAAGGGCGTCACAAGCTTGAGCAATTGCGCTTCGGCGAACCGGTACAGCAGCAAAAAGCCGAGCAC
>JAYUSP010000314.1:0-4717 GCA_043755615.1 Betaproteobacteria bacterium | reverse complement strand
GGGCGCCGGTGGTGGGGTCGGGCGCGGCGCCGGCGTGCAGCGCGAGGGTATCGAACCCGGGGTCGGAATGACCGGCCATGGCAGTGTTTCCGTGGGCTGTTGGTGGCGGGTGATTGTGGGCTATATTGCCTCGACACCCGCTTCGAGGAGCCGTCTATGAAGGTCAGCGATATCCTGCGTGTCAAGGGCAGCACGCTGTATACGACGACGCCCGACCACACCCTGCTGAGCGCGGTGAACCTGATGGCCGAGATGGACATCGGCTCGCTGGTGATCATGGACCATGGTGACCTGGTCGGCATGCTGACCTTTCGCGAGGTCATATCCGCGGTGGTCAAGAACGGCGGCGGTGTCGGCACGACGCAGGTGCGCTCGGTGATGGACGATGCGCCGCTGACCTGCACGCCCGAGACCGAAATGGACGAAGTCCGGCGCATGATGCTGCAGCGCCACGCGCGCTACATGCCGGTGGTCGACAAGCGCACGCTGATGGGCGTGGTCTCGTTTTACGACGTCGCCAAGGCGGTGGTCGACGCGCAGGATTTCGAGAACCGCATGCTCAAGGCCTACATCCGCGACTGGCCGGTCGAAGACGAAGCTGGCGACACACCCAAGAGCGGCTGAGCGCTCTGGACACCCGCGCCGGTCTCGCCGCGGGCGCGCGGCGAGCGCCCCGATCGGCATCCCTACAATCCCCGGATGCCCGGCTCCACCTTCGGCGAACTGTTTCGCGTCACCAATTTTGGCGAAAGCCACGGGCCGGCGATCGGCTGTGTCATCGACGGCTGCCCACCTGGCATGGCGCTATCGGCTGACGATATCCAGCCCGACCTCGACCGCCGCCGCCCGGGCACCAGCCGGCATGTCACCCAGCGCGACGAGGCCGACGCGGTGGAAATCCTTTCCGGCGTTTACGAAGGCCTGACCACCGGCACGCCGATCTGCCTGCTGATCCGCAATACCGACCAGCGCAGCCGCGACTACGCCAACCTGCTCGACACCTTTCGCCCCGGCCACGCCGACTACAGCTACTGGCGCAAATACGGCCTGCGCGACCCGCGCGGTGGCGGCCGCGCATCGGCGCGGCTGACCGCGCCGATGGTGGCGGCCGGTGCCGTCGCCAAGAAGTGGCTGCAGGCCCGACATGGCTGCACCTTCATCGGCTGGATGACGGCCATCGGCAGCATCGAGATCCCTTTCGAGAGTGAAGCCGAGATATCTGAGAACCCGTTTTTTGCGCCCAGCCTGAGCATCATCGAAAAGCTCGAAGCCCACATGGACGCGCTGCGCCGCGCAGGCGATTCCTGTGGCGCGCGGCTGACGGTGGTCGCACGGGGTGTGCCCGCCGGGCTGGGCGAGCCGCTGTTCGACAAGCTCGATGCCGATATCGCCCACGCGATGATGGGCATCAACGCCGTCAAGGGTGTCGAAATCGGTGACGGCTTCCAGGTCGTCGCACAAAACGGCAGCTATCACGGCGACGAAATCTCGCCCGCTGGTTTTGCCAGCAACCACGCCGGCGGGGTGCTCGGCGGCATCTCCACCGGCCAGGATCTGGTGGTGCATCTCGCGATCAAGCCGACCAGCTCGATCCGCACACCCAAGGCGTCGATCGACCGCAACAACCAGCCGACCACGGTGCAGACCCTGGGCCGCCACGACCCCTGCGTGGGCATCCGCGCGACGCCGATTGCCGAGGCGATGCTCGCGCTGGTGGTGATGGACCATGCGCTGCGCCAGCGTGCGCAATGTGGTGACGTCGTGCTGCCGGTGCCGCCGATCGCCGCCCACCGATGAAGGCCTCGGGCTCGCTGGCGGCCTTCGGGCTGCTGCCGTTTGCCTACTTCGCGGCGCTTGCGGTCTTCAACCCCTACGCGCCGCTGTGGTTTGCGTCGCTCGGTTTTTCGACCGTGGTCATCGGCGGCATCGCATCGCTGCAAGCCTGGACGCGCATCATCACGCCTTACGGCTGGAGCTGGCTCGGTGACCACAGCGGGCGCCGCGTGGAGCTGATCCGCCTGGGTACCGTCGGCTGTGTACTGGCGGCACTCGGTCTGCTTGGCGTGCGCGAAGCGGTGCCGGTGGCGGCGGTGACGACGCTGCTGTTTGTCGCCAACAGCGCGGTGGTGCCGCTCTACGAAGCCACGCTGGCGAACCTGCTGCACACCAAAGACGGCCTGGACACCGCACGCTACGGCCGCATTCGCGTCTGGGGTTCGATCGGTTTCATCATCGCGGTGACGCTCTTCGGCGCGATGCTCGACGGGCTCGGCATTGACATCTTCCCCATCGCGGTGGCGGTGATGAACGTCTTGCTGCTCGGCGCTGCCTGGTGCCTGCCGTCGACCCACGAAGACGCCGTCCACGACGAAGCGCCGCCGCCGGTGCTGCACCTGCTGCGCCGCCCCGAGGTGGCCTGGTTCTTTGCCTCGATCTTTTTCACCGTGCTCGCCCACACCAGCCTCTATGCCTTCTTCTCGCTCTACCTGGTGTCGCTGGGTTACGGCAAGACCGCAGTGGGCCTGCTCTGGGCCCTGGCGGTGGCGGTCGAGATCGCTTTTTTCTGGTTCCAGGGGCGCTGGTTTCACAAGCTTTCGGCACATCGCTGGCTGATCGTGGTTGCCGCTGTCACGACCGCGCGCTTTGCGCTGATCGCCGGCGCCGGCCGCTGGCCCGTGGTTCTGGCACTGGCGCAGTTGTCCCACGCGATCACCTTTGCCGCCCATCACGCGGCCTGCATCACGCTCGTCCACCGGTTTTTCCCCGATCGGCTGCGCGGGCGCGGGCAGGCGCTGTACACCACGCTGGGTTATGGCGCGTCGGGTGTGATCGGTGGCCTGGGCGGCGGCTGGCTCATCGACCACGCCGGCTTTGCTGCCGTGTTCTGGGCCGCCACCGGGGCCGCCGCGGTCGGCTGGCTCTGTGCCTGGCGAGCCCACGTCGCCGACCTGCGCGCCGACCCGTCGATGAGCTGAGTCGCGCCACAACTGGCGCAGAACAGGGCTGCAATCCGGCCTCAGTTCCGGATTTTGGTGGCGCGCCATTTGCCACAAGCTCAATCAATCCACGATCCAACTGCCGGCGAGCGAGTGGGCGGGCGCGTGGGTGCGAAGCGCCGAGCCACCTTCGGCGCCGCGAACAGTGCGAGGCCCTCGATGCCGATTGACAATCCGACTGGTGCCCCTGCGAGCGGCGCCGATACCGCCAGACAACTACCCCAGCCAGGCACCGCGAAAATGCCGCGCGCCTGGTTGCGCGGTGCGACTGCGACCCTGAAATTCCGCCTCGCACTGGCGAGCATGCTCGTCATTGCGCTCAGTGTGGGGGTCACGACGACGGTGCTGCTGCACCAGGTCGCAAAACGCACCGAACGGGCCGTGCTCGACCTCGAATCGGCCGCCGTCGAGCGACTCGCCAAATTGCTGTCGACACGGGTCATCGGCCTGCAAGTCGCGCTGCGCGCAGTGGCCGGCAACTTTACTTCCGAGACGCTGAATTCGTCGGAAGCGATTCGCGCTGAATTACGATCGCACACCGTCTTGCGCGCGATGTTTGCGCGGGTCTTCGTGGCCCTGCCCGACGGTGAGGTGATCGGCGCGTTAGTCGAGCCCGGCACCCGCGAAGCCCAGTTGAACGTCGCGGATCGGCAGTACTTCCGCGAGACCATGAGCCACGGCCGCCCGGTGGTGTCGGAGCCGATCCTGTCGCGTCTTGTCAACGAGCCGTCGATCGTCTTCACGATGCCGATCCTGCACCGCGACGGGAGCGTCGCCGCGGTGCTCTGCGCGACGCTGCGGCTGGGTGCGCAGACCCTGATGATGGATCTCGTTGAAAGCTCGCTCGGCGACGAAGAGCCGATGCGCACGCTGGTGGTGGATGTGCAGGGCCGGATCCTGGCGCACACCACATCGGATCGCCGGATGATGGATGCTGAAACCGAGCCCGGCCTGGCTGGCGCGATGCAGCGCTGGGTCGCCCAGGGCCGCCCTATCGAGCCGACGCCGGACGCGGTGCGCGAGCACGACCATCTGGTCGCCCGTGCCGGCGTGCCGGGCACCGACTGGCTGGTATTCCGCGTCGGTGCCGACGACGCGGCGATGGGAGGTCTGGTCACCGCCCAGACCGACGCCTGGCGGATTGGCGCCCAGGCAGCGCTGGCTGGTGGCCTGCTGCTGCTGGCACTCATGTGGTGGATGCTGCGCCCCTTGCGCCGGCTGCACGAGCTTGCGGCGCGGCACGACGACGTCATCGATGACGCCGCCTGGCCCAGCGGCGAAGACGAAATCGGACTTCTTGGCGATGCCCTGCGCCGGGCCGTGAGCGGCCGCCAACGCGCCGCGTTGGAGCAGGCCGCGGCGATGCAGAAGATGTCGTCGATGTTGTCCGCCGCGCCGATCGGCATCGCATTCACGCGGGAGCGCAAGTTCGAGCTTGTCGGTCGTGAGTTTGCGTCGCTGCTGGGCTATGCGGTCGACGATCTCATCGGCCGCGGCGCGGGTGACATCTTCATGTCCGAAGAGGACTACGAAGCCCTTGGCCCGCGTGTCGGCGAGGCCTTCGCGAGCGGCAAGCCATTTTTTGACGAGATGCGTTTCCTGCGCCGTGACGGCAGCTTCATCTGGGGCCGCCTGCAAGGCCGCCCGGTGGATGCGGGTGACGCGAATGCAGGCACGATCTGGCTGCTTGAAGATGTGACGCGCCGGCGTGCCGAGCGCGA
>JAYUSP010000313.1:0-4721 GCA_043755615.1 Betaproteobacteria bacterium | reverse complement strand
ACGTTTCACTCAAGCGGCTGATGTTCGGCCTCGAGCTCGACGGCGTGCAGCTGAAAGCTGCCAAGGTGAGCTGGGCGAATGAAGACCAGTTGCGCTTTGTGCTGCGCGAAGGCCGCAAGCGCCAGGTGCGCCGGATGTGCGAGCTGGTCGGCCTGAAGGTCACGGGGCTGAAGCGGGTGCGCATCGGCAGCGTCGTGCTCGGCAAGCTGCCTCTGGGGCAGTGGCGCTACCTGAGGGACGATGAGCGCTTCTAGCCCCGGGCATCCGCGCCCCAGCGGCGTTGTGATCGTCGTCTCGCTGGCCCTGCTGCTCGGTTTGCAGCCGATCACCACCGATCTGTACCTGCCGGCGCTGCCGGCGCTGGCTGCCGACCTAGGCAGCCCGATGACCCGCACCCAGCTCACGCTGTCGGCGCTGATGCTTTCTTTTGGCGTCGCGCAGATGTTGCTGGGGCCGCTGGCCGACCGCCTCGGGCGGCGGCCGGTGCTGGTCGGCGGGCTGGTCTTGTACGCCGCGGCGAGTGCCGGCAGCGCCGCCGCGGCGAGCATCGATGCGCTGATCGCCTGGCGCGTGGTGCAAGGCATCGGCATGGCCGCCGCCGTCGTCTGCGCACGCTCGATGGTGCGCGACCTCTTCGAGCCGCACGACGGCGCCCGGGTGATGTCCAAGGGGCTTACCGGCCTGGGCCTGATCGCGTTGTCGAGCCCGGTGATCGGCGGCCTCATCGCCGACGCCTGGGACTGGCGGATGGTCTTTGCCGCGAGTGGCAGCTTCGCCGCGATCACGCTGGCGGTGATCCTGGCGCGGCTGCCCGAAACCCTGCGCCAGCCGAACCCCAAAGCGCTGCAGCCGGGGCCGATGTTCGGCACCTGGTGGCGCATCGCGCGGCACCCGACCTTCCGCGCCTGGGCGCTGCTCGTGGCCTGCACCTACGGTGGACTGTTCGCCTATCTTGCCGGCAGCTCGTTTGTATATATCGAAGTCCTCGGCCTGTCGCGTGGCGCCTACGGCCTGGTGCTCGGCAGCGGCTCGGTGGCCTATGTCTGTGGCACCGTGTGGTGCCGGCGCTGGCTGCCCCGCTTTGGGCTCAACGGCGCGGTGCGCCGCGGCGCGGCCTTCACGCTGGCCGGTGGCTTGATGATGGCCGGCCTGGCGCTGGCCGGTGTGCACAGCGCCTGGGCGATCGCGCTGCCGCAGCTGATCTACGCTTTTGGGCATGGCATCCACCAGCCTTGTGGTCAGGCGGCAGTAACGGGGCCCTTCCCGGCGCATGCCGGCGCCGCGGCGGCGCTGGCGGGTTTTGCGCTGGCGATCGTCGCTGTTGCAGTCGGCGGCTGGCTCGGGGTCGCGATGAACCAGACCGTTTACCCGCTGACGCTGACGATCGGCGTTTTTTCGATCCTGACTGCGGTGGTCGCGTGGACGCTGGTGCAGCGGCACGGCGAGCCGGCCGCTGCCGAGCGTCCGATCGCTTGAGAGGTTGTTTGAGAAACAACGCGCCGATGTTCAACCCGATCGCGATCACCGGCCCGACCGCCACCGGCAAGAGCGCCGCAGCGATGGCCGTTGCGCGCGCGCTCGCCGCGCGGGGCATCGGCGTCGAAATCATCAGCGTCGACTCGGCGCTGGTCTACCGCGGCATGGATATCGGCACCGCCAAACCGGGTGCCGCCGACCGCGCCGAGGTGCCGCACCACCTGATCGATCTCATCGACCCGGCACAGTCTTATTCCGCTGCGCAGTTTGTCGCCGACGCGCAAGCGCTTGTCAAAGACATCGGCGCGCGCGAGAAGCTGCCGCTGCTCGTCGGCGGCACGATGATGTATTTCAAGGCGCTGCGCAACGGCATCGATGTGATGCCCGCCGCCGACGCCTCGGTGCGCAGCGCGATCGACGCGCGTGCGGCCAAGGACGGCTGGCCGGCGCTGCACGCCGAGCTGGCTCTGGTCGACCCCGCCAGCGCCGCGCGCCTGGCGCCGCTGGACAGCCAGCGCATCCAGCGCGCGCTCGAGGTCTGGCAGCTCAGCGGCCAGCCGCTGTCAAGCTTTCACCGCAGCGCGCGTGACGTTGGTGGTGACATCACTGTCACGCTGCCGCTGATCAGCCTGGAGCCGGCCTCGCGCGCCTGGCTGCATCAGCAGATCGCGCTGCGTTTTGACGCCATGCTCGCAGCCGGTTTTGTCGACGAAGTGCGGGCGCTGAAGTTGCGCCCCGACCTGCACCAAGGTTTGCCATCGATGCGCTGCGTCGGCTACCGGCAGGCCTGGCAGGCGCTCGAAGCCGGTGACCTTTCGCGCCTGCGCGAACAAGGCATCGCAGCCACCCGCCAACTCGCCAAGCGCCAGCTCACCTGGCTGCGGTCGATGAGCGATCGGCAGGTCGTTGCTTGCGATGGCGACCGCCCAGGCGCGGCCGTTGTCGACTTCGTGTTGGCGGCCCTGCGCCACATTGCCTGAGCCGCGGCGCAGCGGCTTCGTGCACGATCGCACGCTGGCCGGCGGCGCGGCGCAGCACCCCAGATCGCGGGGTGGGCAGGCCGCCACGGAGTCGATAGAGTCCCGGCTCTCGACCGCCATTGATGGCGGCCATTCTTTGACGGCAAGTTCCTTCTGGAGCACGACCCTTGACCTACGCGTTGATTTTTTTCGGCCTGATCATGGTCGGCCTGCACGCCTCGCGCCGGTCGAACCGCGACTAGTTTTTTTCAGTCCGGCGGCCGGATGCCGCCTGGGTTGACCCCGACGGGCTGCTGCGGCAGCCCGTTGTGCTTTTCGCGGTACCAGATCGTCCGGCCCGCGATCGGCCAGCCCGCTGGCTGCCTGCGATTGCCGGCATGATCGGCGCAATGCTGCGCATCCAACGCTTGAGCCGCTCCTTCGTCGCCGGCACGCCGGTTTTTGCCGACGTCACGCTGCACATCGCAGCCGGTGAATTTGTCGCCCTGATCGGCGAATCGGGCGTCGGCAAATCGACCCTGCTGAACTGCATCGCGGGTCTCGACGATGCCGATGCCGGCCGAGTCTGGATCGGTGGCCACCCGGGTGGTGCATTGGCCGGCACCGGAGGTGACAACGAAAGCGACACCAAAAGCGACGCCGAAAGCGACACCAAAAGCGACGCCGAAAGCGGAAGCGGCAACGCCAGTTGCACCGAGATCAATGCCTTGAACGATGACGACCGTGCACGCCTGCGCCGGCATCGGCTCGGTTTTGTCTTCCAGGCCTTTCATGTGCTGCCCCATCTGAGCGTGGCAGAAAACGTCGAGCTGCCACTGCGCCTGCTCGGGCGGCCCGATGCGGGCCGGGTGGCCGAGGTGCTCGATGCGGTCGGCCTCGGTGCGCTGGCCAAACGCATGCCGGCGCAGTTGTCGGGCGGCGAACTGCAGCGAGTGGCGATCGCACGTGCGGTCGTCCACCGGCCGGCTTTGATCCTTGCTGATGAGCCCACCGGCAATCTCGACCCCGCCACCGCGCAGCGGGTGCTCGATGTGCTGCTGGCGCAGGTGCGTGAGAGCGGCGCGGCCTGCCTGCTGGTGACCCATTCGGCCGCCGCAGCACAACGTGCCGACCGCGTCCTGCGGCTCACCGCGGCCGGCATCGAGCCCGTGTTGGCGTGATGCGTTTCGGCCTGCGGTCGCGGTCGTCGCTGGCTTCGTCGAAGTCGCTGCGGTCGCCATCGCCGAAATCATCGTGGTCATCATCGCTGTTGTCGGTTCTGCGGCTCTGGCCGCTGGTTCAGCGCGAGTGGCAGCACCACCCCTGGCGCCACGGCGTGGCGTTGCTCGCCGTCGCGCTGGGAGTTGCGCTGGCCTGGTCGGTGCACCTGATCAATGTCTCGGCGCTGGCTGAATTTTCTGCCGCCGTGCGCTCGGCCAACGGCGCGCCGGATGCCGTCGTGCGCGGCCCGCGAGAAGGGTTTGACGAGCGCCTGCTCGACCGGCTCGGCGCGGACCCGAATATCGAGCGCGCCAGCCCGGTCATCGAGATCGAAAGCTACGCGGCGGCAGCAAGCGGCCAGCGCTTTGCGGTACGCGTTCTGGGTATCGACGCGCTGGTCGCCGCGCCGCTGTCTCCCGACCTGCTGCCCCAGCCTGCCGCCACGGCCGGTGGCGATCAGCGCCTGGCAGCACTCGACCCCGAGCTGGTGTTTGTCAACGCCTCGGCACGCGACCGCCTCGGCCTCGTCGACGGCAACATGCTCGCGCTGCAATCGGGCCCTGGATGGACGCGACTGCGTGTCGCCGGCCATGTGGCTGCCGCCGGCACGCCGCTGGTGGTGGTCGATATCGCCGCGGCGCAGGCGCTGTTCGGCATGGCCGGCAGGCTGTCGCGCATCGACCTGCGCTGGCGCCCGGGTGCGGCGGCTGATGGATTGTCGTCAGTGCAATCGGCGCTGCCGGCCGGTGTCAGCCTGCTGCCTGCCAGCGAAGCCGAACAGCGGGTGTCCAACCTTTCACGTGCGTATCGCGTCAACCTCACGGTGCTGGCACTGGTGGCGCTGTTTGTCGGCGCGTTTCTGGTCTATTCGGTGGTCTCGCTGTCGGTCGCGCAGCGCACGCCGGCATTTGCATTGCTCGGTGTGCTTGGCATGACCGCACCCGAGCGGCGCACGCTGGTGCTCGCAGAATGCGCTGCACTTGGCCTGGCCGGCAGCCTGCTCGGCCTGGCTCTCGGCACCGCCATGGCCGCGGCAGCGCTGCGCTGGCTCGCCGGCGATCTGGG
>JAYUSP010000312.1:0-4743 GCA_043755615.1 Betaproteobacteria bacterium | reverse complement strand
CATTTTTGATCGAGCGCCTGGGGTACGCCGAGGCCAAGCGGCTGGCCGTCACCGGCGGGCGTGTGGACGCCAGCCAGGCGCTGGGCTTGAGGCTGGTGCATGAGGTGCACGCGCGGGGCGCCCTGGACGCGGCACTGGCGCGTGTGCTCGGCGAGATCCTGCAATGTGCGCCAGGTGCACTCGCGGCAACCAAGGCCCTGCTCGCGCAGTCGCGCTTCACGCCCGCAGCGGCGATGGTCGGCATCGCCGCAGCGGTGTTCTCGCGCGCGGCGCAATCGGCTGAAGGCACCGAAGGCACGCTGGCCTTCATCCAGAAACGCAAGCCGAAATGGGCGCCGCAGTGAGTGCTGCGGCGACGCCAAAATGCATGGTGCGCCACGCGCACGCAGGCGAGTTCGCCGCGCGGGCCAGACATGTTTAAGAAGATCCTGATTGCCAATCGCGGCGAAATCGCCTGCCGCGTGATGCGCACCGCACATCGCCTGGGCTACCAGACGGTGGCGGTATTCAGCGACGCCGATGAAGGCGCGCTGCATGTCGGCATGGCCAGTGAAGCGGCGCCCATCGGCGCTGCGCCGGCAGCGCAGTCGTACTTGAATATCGAGGCGCTGATCGCCGCTGCACGCAAGACCGGCGCCGACGCCGTCCACCCCGGTTACGGATTTCTGTCGGAGCGAGCCGACTTTGCGCAGGCCTGCATCGACGCCGGGCTGGTCTTCATCGGCCCGCCACCGGCGGCGATCGAGGCGATGGGCAACAAGGCCGAAGCCAAGCGGCGCATGCTGGCAGCCGGCGTGCCTTGTGTGCCTGGTTACCTGGGGGGTGAGCAAAGCGCTGACCAGAGCGATGAACGCCTCTGCGCCGAAGCCGCCACCTTAAGCCTGCCGCTGCTGGTCAAGGCCGTCGCCGGTGGTGGCGGGCGTGGCATGCGGCTGGTCCACGATCTGCGCGAGATGCCCGCGGCGCTGGCCAGCGCGCGGCAGGAATCGATCAGCGCTTTTGGTGATGGCCGGCTGATGCTCGAACGCCTGATTGCCGATGGCCGCCACATCGAGATCCAGGTCTTCGCCGACGCCCATGGCAACGCGGTGCATCTGGGCGAACGCGATTGCACGGCGCAGCGGCGGCGGCAGAAAGTCATCGAAGAAGCGCCGAGCCCGATCGTGAATGCAGCCATGCGCGAAGCGATGGGGCGCGATGCGGTGGCCGCGGCACTCGCCGTCGGCTATCGCGGCGCGGGCACGGTCGAGTTCATCGTTGACGCGCAGTTGCGCCACTATTTCCTGGAGATGAATACGCGGCTGCAGGTCGAACATCCGGTCACCGAATGCATCACCGGCCTGGACCTCGTCGAATGGCAGCTGCTGGTCGCCGCCGGGCAGCCCTTGCCGCTGCGGCAGCCCGACATCCAGTTCAGCGGTCATGCCATCGAAGCGCGCCTGTATGCCGAAGACCCGTACGGCGGCTGGGCGCCGCAGGCCGGCCGGGTCAGCGGCTGGCGGCCGCAGGCGGCACAGGCAACTCAGGTGCGCATCGACCATGGCATCGAAGCCGGCGGCGAAATCACGCCGTATTACGACGCGATGGTGGCGAAGTACATCGTCCATGGCAGCGACCGCAATGATGCGATCCGGCGCCTGCGGCAGGCGCTGGCCGATACGCCGCTGTTCGGCGTCAAGAACAACGGCCGCTTCTTGTGCGACCTGCTCGCGCACTCTGATTTTGGACAAGCGCAGATGACGACCACGCGGCTCGACGAATGGGCGGCTGCCGCGGCGCCACTGCTGCAGCGGCCCGCGCCACCGGCCGACGCCTGGCGCGTGGTGGCGGCCTTGCGCGCGGCCGGCAGCGACGGCCATCACGGCAGGTCGGGTGTGCGCCCGGCCAGCGTGGCGCAGTTCGACATCACGCTCGAATGTGATGGCGCTCGGCAGGTGCTTCGTGCGCCGCCAGAAGGTGTCCGCGTCGTCGCACTGGCTGATGGCGAGCTTCACGCCGTCGTCGACGGTGTGCACCGGCGCTACGCCTGCGTCCACGACGTGGCACAAACGCAGATCGCGATCGATGCTGCGGTGTACTGCTTCAACGAACCGTCACCGGTGCCGCAGCCCGACGCCGGCGCAGACCGCGGCCGCGCGCGGGCGCCGGTGGCCGGTGTCGTGGCGCAGTTGCTGGTCAACGTCGGCGACGAGGTGATCGCCGGCCAGCCGCTGTTGAGTGTCGAAGCGATGAAAATGGAAATGTGGCTCAACGCCGCCGCCGCCGGCACGGTGCGTGCGGTGCATGCAGTGCACAAGCAGGCGGTGGCCTCGGGCGCCGTACTCGTCGAACTGGAGTTGTCATGACAAAGGCCATCATCACCTGCGCGCTGACTGGCGTGCTGACCAACCCCAGGCAGCACCCGGTGCCGGTGACGCCGGCGCAAATGGCCGCCGAGGCGCGCGACGCCTTCAACGCCGGTGCCAGCATCATGCATGTGCACCTGCGCTCGCAGGAAGCGGGTTACGGCCATATGCCGAGCTGGGAGCCCGATGTGGCCGAGGCCGTCGTCGACGCGATCCGCGCCGCCTGCCCGGGCGTGATCATCAACCTGACCACCGGCGTCGTAGGCAGGGACATCAGCGGCCCTGTGGCCTGTCTGCGCCGGGTGCAGCCCGAGATCGCGGCTTGCAATGCCGGCAGCCTGAACTACCTCAAGATCAAGGACAACGGCGAATGGGCCTGGCCGCCGATGGTCTTTGACAACCCGGTGAGCAAGGTCGAGGCGATGCTCGCGGTGATGCACGAAACCGGCACCCATCCGGAGTTCGAGTGTTTCGACGTCGGCATCGTGCGCGCGGTGGGCATGTACCTCAAGGCCGGCATGTTCACAGGTGTGGCCGAGTACAACTTCGTGATGGGCGTGGCCAGCGGCATGCCTTGTGACGCCGACCTGCTCAAGCTGTTGCCGCGCTACATGGCGCCCGGCGCGGTGTGGCAGACGACGCTCATCGGCCGCAGCGAGATCTGGCCGGTGCACCAGCTCACAGCTGACCTGGGTGGCATGCTGCGCAGCGGGCTGGAGGACACTTTTTACCTGCCCGACGGTGAACGTGCGGCGGGCAACGGTGTCTTGATCGATGCACTGGCGGCTTGCGCGCAGCGCGCCGGGCGCGAGATCGCGTCGCCGCTCGAAGCGCGTGAGACGCTGGGCTTGAAGGGCGCGCCAGTCAACGCATGAAACCGCTGCAGCGCCCGTCGCCAATCATCCCGAGAAACGCGGTGTGAGCGCTGCCGCATCACAACCCCGCAGCCGCGCCGAGCAGGCGCAGCTGGAAGCGGCTCTGACCGAAATGTTCGAGCATCAGATCACCTTCAATCAAACCCTGGGCCTGAAGGTGCTGTCGTTAGTGCCCGGCGACGTCCGCATGAGTTTCGAGATGCGGCCCGCGCTGGTCGGCAACTTCAGCAACGGGCGCCTGCACGGCGGCGTGACCTCGGCGGCGCTCGATTCCATCGGCGGCCTGGCGGTGATGGTGGCAATTGCCGACCAACACCCCGGCGACACGGCCCTGCAGGCGCTGAATCGATTCACCCGGATGGGCACCATCGACCTGCGTGTGGACTACCTGCGCCAGGGTCTGAGCGAGCGTTTTGTTGCCAGCGCCGAGCTGATGCGCCTGGGCGGGCGAGTGGCGACAACACAAATGCGATTGAGCGCCGCCGACGGCACGCTGGTGGCCACCGGCGCCGCGGCCTACATCGTGTCGTGACGACACGACCTGCAACGCTCTCTCACGACTTGCGCTTTGCGCATGTCGCATCGGGTGCCCGCATCGCCTGGGCGCGCAGCGGCCGGGCTTGGCGAAGCGGCGCGCCGGTGCTGGTGCGTGTGGCGCACTGGATGACGCATGTTGAATACGACCTGCGCTCGCCGATCTGGCAGCCCTGGCTCGAGCGGCTGGGCGGCGCGTTCGATCTCGTGCGCTACGACGAGCGCGGCTGTGGGCTGTCGGGCGCCGACGAGGTCGAGCTCGGCATCGACGCCGCCGTCGAAGAGCTGGAAGTGGTCGTGGATGCCGCCGTCGGTGCGCCTGCGGCGGGGGTCCCGAACAGCGCCGGGCCCACGCGCCGTGTCGCGCTGCTGGGCATTTCGGGTGCCGCCGCGGCTGCCGTGGCCTACGCCGCACGCTATCCCGAACGGGTGTCGCACCTGGTGCTGATCGGCGGCTATGCCCGCGGCCTGCTGCGCCGCGAACCGAACGCCGAGACGCGCGCGTATTTCGAAGCCACGATGCGCATGATCGAACTCGGTTGGGGCCGCGCCAATTCGCCGGTGCAGGCTTACTTCACCGCCAACATGCAACCCGAATTCAGCGCCGCCGAGACCGCGGCAATGAACGAACAACAGCGCCTGAGCTGCGATGGCCGACGCGCAGCGCAGATCGCCCGCGCGCGGGCGTCGCTCGATGTCAGCGACCTTGCGCGGCAGGTGCGCACACCGACGCTGGTGTTGCACGGCAGCGGCGACAGCACGGTCTCGCCGGAGAGCGGCCGCGAACTCGCCGCGCTGATCCCCGGCGCGCGTTTCGAGACCTTGCCCACACACAACCACGTGCCTTCGGCCGGCACGCCGGCTTTCGATCGCTTTGTGCAGGTTCTGACCGACTTTGTGTTGCCACCATCAGCGCCACGGCCCACCCTGACGCCACGCGAGACCGAGTTGCTGCGCCTGGTCGCGGCCGGTCTGGACAACCTGCAGAT
>JAYUSP010000311.1:0-4752 GCA_043755615.1 Betaproteobacteria bacterium | reverse complement strand
GTCGAGCAGCGCGGCATCACCCGCATCGATGCGGCCGCGTTCGAGCCAATGCCCTGGCCACTCGATGTGCTGCTCGAAGCTGCCGCGGTCGAAGGCCTCGCCCGACGCCGGCAGACCCAGCGCGAGCAGGTCCCAGCCGATCATCTGCGCGCCGCTCTCGAGCGTGAAGCGCACGCGGTTGATGGCCTTGCACCCGGGGTGTGCGATGGCTTCCAGCGGCAGCCATTCGAGCCGCGCGCCGGCCGCGAGTTCGAGCGAAGTCTGCTGCACGGCCAGGGCGCCGTCGCTGCGGTAAAAGCGGGTCGCGCCGGGCGTCGTGATGACGGCATGCGTGCCGGCATCGAGCCGCGCATCGAGCCGCAATTCATCGCCGCCGACCACGCCGCCCGGCGGGTGCACGACGACGTGATGACAGATGCCCGGGCCTTCCGGGTAGAGGCGCTGCAAGACCCGCAGCGGGCCTTCGTGGCGGTCAAAAGAAATCGTTCTTGCGCCGGGCCCGCTGGCGTCGAGTTGGTAGTGCAGTTGCAGGTGCGCGCGCCAGCCGGCGCTCGCCACCACCCGGGGCGGCAGCGGCGCCGTCACTTGCGGCTCAAGCTGCCTGCGAGCCGCGGTGGGCCCAGCCGGTGGTGCGTTTTTCGACCCACGAAAAGAGTTCGTACATCGCCATTGCCATCGCCCCGATCGTGACCAGCCCGGCAAAGGCCAGCGGCATGCGTTGCTGGCTGCCGGCGGTCTGCATCAGGTAGCCGATGCCGGAGTCGCCGGCGGTCATTTCGGCAAGCACGGTGCCGACAAAAGCCAGGGTGATCGCGATCTTCAGCGAGCCATAGAAGTAGGGCATCGACCGCGGCAGGCCGACCTTGATCAGTACGTCCCAGCGTTTGGCGCCGAGCACGCGCAGCACGTCTTCGAGTTCGGGCTCGAGCGTGGCCAGGCCGGTGGCGATATTCACCGTGATCGGAAAGAATGAAATCAGGAAAGCGGTGAGCACACCCGGCCCGAGGCCGATGCCAAACCAGACGACCAGGATCGGCACCACCGCCGCTTTGGGCACCGCGTTGAAAGCGATCATCAGCGGGTACAGCGCGGTGTAGGCCAAGCGCGAGCTGCCGATCAAAAAACCGAGCATCACGCCGACGACGATCGAGATGCCAAAGCCGAGCATCGTGACCCAGAAGGTCTTCCACGCGGCTTCGAGCAGCGGCCCCTTGAACTCGACAAACTGCACCGCGATCTGCCAGGGGCTGGGGAAGATGAATTCCGGGATGCTGAAAGCCATCACGATCACCTGCCACAGCAGCAAGGCCGCGGCGAGCACGATCAGCGGCGACCAGCGCTCCATGTTTTTGCTGATCTTCATGGCGTCACCACCGCGGTTTTGTGTTGGCGGATGGCCCCGATATGGCCACGCAGCTCATGCACGATATCGGTGAACTGCGGGGTGTAGGTCACCTCCAGGTCACGCGGCCGGGCCAAGTCGATATCACGTTGCACGACAAAGCGCCCCGGGCTCTTGCTCATGACATATACCTTGTCGGCGAGAAAAACACTTTCGCGCAAGTCGTGGGTGACCAGGATGACGTTGAACTTCTGCGCCGCGTGCAGGTCGCGCAGCGCGCACCACAATTCTTCGCGGGTAAAGGCATCGAGTGCGCCAAACGGCTCGTCGAGCAGCAGCATCTTGGGCTCGTGCACCAGCGCGCGGCAGATGCTCGCGCGTTGCTGCATGCCGCCCGACAACTGCCACGGAAACTTGTCCTCGTAGCCGCCCAGGCCCACGCTTTGCAGCAGCGCGCGCGCCTTGGCTTCGTACTCCTTGCGCTTGCGCTTGAACGACGAGCGATAGGGCTCGACGATCTCCAGCGGCAGCAGCACGTTGTCGACCGTCGTTCGCCAGGGCAGCAGGCTTGGCGCCTGGAACGACATGCCGCTGATCTTGAGCGGCCCGGTCACCGGCGCGCCGTCGATGTGGATCGTGCCCTTGCTCGGCATCTTCAGCCCGGTCGTCAATTTCATGAAAGTCGACTTGCCACAACCCGAAGGCCCGACGATGGCAATGAACTCGCCTTCGGTGACCTGCAGCGAGATGTCCTCGACCGCAAAATGCCCTTCGGCAAGCAGCTCGTCGTTGTAGGCGAGCCAGACGTTCTGGAAGTCGACGAAGGGTTTCATGGGGGTTGCTCCGGTTCGCGAATTCGTATCTGGCTGTCGGCGCGAGCAAGGCGCCGGGTGGGGCGCAGGCGGGGCTCGGAAGGGTTGCCCTTCGCTTCGCTGCGGGTGCCCTGCGATGCTCGGTTTCCTGGCCTTGCAGGCCGCGCTGGGCCAGGAGGCCCGGCCGTTCGCAAGGCACAAACGGTCTCTCGCGCCGTTTGTGTCCCTGCTCACCTTCCCGGCTGCGCCTAATCGTCCCGCCCGCATCCCACCCGGCGCCTTGCCGGCAACGATTTTTGACTTCGAACAGTGGAGCACCACCAACGCTGACCGGCCCGAGGGCGGTGCGGCGCTGGGGCGACTGTGCGCAGCCGAGAAGCACAGGGATCGTGGACGCGCGCAAAGCGCGCATCGTGATCTGACTCGTCGCAGGTGTTTGAGCGCAGAGAGCGCAGCGAACGAAGCGAGTTCTGCGACGCGGCCGCGAGACCGAGCATCGCAGGGCACCCGAAGCGCAGCGCAGGGCAAGCACTCGGAGCCCCGGCGCCGTACCGCCCTTGGGCCCGAACCGAAGCCGGGGAAGGCGAAGCATTGAGTCCGCATTGCCAGCCGAAACAAGCCATCCAGCCGCAATCAACACCAGCCCGCCGGAAGCACCTCAAGCAGCCTCACTTCTTCAGCGGCGGCAGCACATTCAGCTCGGCTTTGCTCGGCAGGAATGCGTCGGTCCAGACGGCATTCGGGTCGATGCGGGTCTTGGTGCCGAAGGCGTCGGACACCTGCGAGGCCATCAGCGCCAGCCGGCCGGGGACGACGACGCCGAAGCCCTCAGCACGCGCGTCGGGGCTGGCGACGACCGCGTCGATGGCCATGCGCAGGCGGCGCTTTTCGAGGTCGACATTGATGATGCCGTCGCGCGCCTTGACGTATTCGATCGTCGGGTCGGGGTTCGCCATCACCTCCTTGATGCCCTTGCTGAAAGCTGACAGGAAAGCCTTCACCGCGGCCGGGTTCTCCTTGATCATCTTCGGCGTCGCGATGATGACGTTGCCGTAGAGCTTGACGCCATGCGCGGCGAAGGGCAGCACGACGATGTCTTCGGCTTTCACGCCCCGCGCTTCGAGGTTCAGGATCGAGGTGAACGAGAAGCCGGTGATGGCCTCGATGTCACCGCGCACGAGCATCGTCTCGCGCAACGGCGGGTCCATGCTCGTCCACTGCACGCCGCTGATGTTGTTCGCCTTGGCGAAGATCGGGAAGGCCTTGCGGCCGGCATCAAAACCCGGCGCGCCGAGCTTTTTGCCGTTCAGGTCGGCGGGTTTGCCGATGCCGCTTTTCTTGAGCGCCAGCACCGCGGCGGGGGTGTTGTTGTAGACCATCATCACCGCCACCGGCTTGTTCGGCGCGTCGGGGTTGTTGGCGTGGAACTCCATCAACGCCGCCAGGTCGGCGAATCCCATGTCGTAGGTGCCTGAGGCCACGCGCGTGACGGTGCCGCCCGAGCCGTTGCCGGCGTCGATGGTCACGTCCAGCCCGGCGGCCTTGTAATAACCCTTGGCCGATGCACCGAGGAACAGCGCCGCCGGTCCTTCGAAGCGCCAGTCGAGCTGGAACTTGATGGGGGTCTGCGCCCAGGCCAGCAGCGGGGCGGCGGCCAGGCTGGCGAGGACAAAAGTGCGGCGCGCGAGCGGGCCAAGGTGCATCGACATCAGGGGCTCCAGAAGCTTTTGGGGGGCAAAAATATCCAACCTGCGATTGTGCAAGTTCCGTGCACACCGACGGCTCAGGGCTTGCACCCAAAGCGGGCGTGCCCGGGATGGCTCACAAGGAAATGTGGCTTTGCCACTTTCCTTGATCCCCGCGGGGGACGGCCGGCCCCGGCCGGCCTTGGGGTGCTCATGAGCAAATGTGGCCCTGCCACTTTGTTTGATCCCATCGGGGGACGGTTGGCTTGGGCTGGCCTTGGGGCGCTCAGTAGCGCCGGCCGATGCGCAGGTACAGCGTGCGCCCGCTGGGGTCGGAAAGGCGCGGGTCGTAGTTCGCCTGCGCGGTGTCGCGCTGGTTGCTGTAGGGCGGGTGGCGGTCGGACAAGTTCTTGATGCCGACCTCCAGCGAGCCGTCTTTCCAGCCGATGTAGCCCAAGCCGACATCGAACAGGCGCGTGGCGGCCACCCGCCGCGATGCTTCGGCGTCGTGGTATTCGGCGCGCAGACGATGCGCCAGCGTCAGTGACCAGTCGGCGCGGCTCCAGCCCAGTTGTGCAGCGATCTGCCAGCGGGGCAGCGGCAGGTCGTCAACATAGCGGCCGACGCTATCTTCGGCAGCGGCGCCCGGTGCGGCGAACACGCGGTGGCGGCTGATGTAGGTGCCGTTGGCGGTCAAGGTCCAGGCGCCACCGCCACCGCCACCACGACCGCTGCCGCTGCCGCTGCTGCCGCCCCAAGCCAGGGCCAGCGACACGTCGATACCCTGTGTGCTGACGCGGCCCAGGTTGGCCAGGGGTGTGTCGATGAAGGCGATGGTGTCGACGCCGGCAACGGCGACCCGGCAATCGGCAATTGCCGCCGCGGAAGCCGCGCCGAGCTGGCTGCAGCGCAC
>JAYUSP010000310.1:0-15769 GCA_043755615.1 Betaproteobacteria bacterium | reverse complement strand
AACTCGTCGAGCAGCTTCGTCGCCGGCAGCGATATGCCGGCTTCGCGGTAAGCGCGGTTCAGCGGTTCGACCGCGCCATGCACGACGATCGGGCCGATCGAGCTGTCGACACCCGCAAGCAGGCGCTGCGCCTTGCCGAAGCTGTAGCCGAGCAACAGGCTCGTGCGGCCGATCTGCGCATTCGCTTGCCACCAGGCGTTGATCTCGGCAAACACTTCACGCTGCAAGCGCCAGCGGTAGATCGGCAGGCCGAAGGTGCTCTCGGTGATAAAACATTCGCAGCGCACCGGCTCGAACGCATCGCAGCTCGGATTGGCATCACCCGCGCCCGAAATGAAATAGTCGCCCGACGCGACCCAGACGCGGCCGCGGTATTCGATGCGCACCTGCGCCGAACCGAGCACATGGCCGGCCGGGTGCAGGCTCAACGCCACCTCGCCAATCTGCACCCGCTCGCCCCAGGTCGCGGTCTGCAGCGTGATCGCGCCCAGCCGCGCGCGCAACACACCGGCACCCCTCGCGCTGCTCAGGTAATGCGCGTAGCCGGGCCGGGCATGGTCGGCATGGGCGTGGGTGATCACCGCACGGTCGACCGGCCGCCAGGGGTCGATGAAAAAACCGCCGCGTGGGCAGTACAGGCCTTCGGGGCGCAGCACGATGAGGTCATCGTGATCGGGGCGGTCGGCCTCGGCCGGCTTCGGGCTGGGCATGGCGGTCTCAAGGAAATGTGGCTCCGGCACTTTCCTTGATCCCCTCGGGGGGCCGAGCCCGCGCCGAGTGAGCACCTGCGCGCTCGCGAGTGGCTGGCGAGGGCCAGCCGGCATGCTTGCCGGGGGGCGGTCGGCCTCGGCCGGCCTTGGGGCTGTCATCAGTAGCGCCCGGTGATGCCCGCCAGGCGCAGGTAGGTGTTGGCGATCCAGGCCACAAAACCGCGCGACAACCAGCCGCGCAGTCCCCTGCGCACCGGCGCCGCGGTGATCTGCACCGATGCCGCAAAGGCGGTGTCGAGCTCCTGTGCGAGGTCGGCGACAAAGTCGCGGTCGGCAATCACGACGTTGGCTTCGAGGTTGAGCAGCAGCGACAGTGGGTCGATATTCGAGCTGCCCACCGTCGCCCACGCCTCGTCGACGACCGCGACCTTGGCATGCAGGTAGGCCGGTGTGTATTCGAAGATCTGAATGCCACGCGACAGCATGTCGGCGTAAAGCACGCGTGCGGCGAGCCCGGCGAACCGGTAGTCGACCTTGCCCTGCATCAGCAGGCGCACCCGCACGCCGCGTTCAGCCGCTCGCCGCAGGGCGCGGCGGAACAAGCGGCCGGGATAAAAGTACGGGCAGGCGATATCGACACGCTGCCGGGCGCGTGCAATGGCTTCGATATAGGCCCGTTCGATCGAGCGTCGGCGCCGCAGGTTGTCTCGCACGACGAGTGCAGCGAGCGCTGGCGGCAGCTCCGACGACAGCGCGGGCGCAGCGGCGAGGTCGCGGCCATCGAGTTCGCCGCGGCCGCTGGCGCGCGTGCGCAGATCGCGCAACAGTTGCACCGTGCGCGCCACCGGCTCGGCACTGCGCACGAGCAGGCTGACCTCGTCACGCCAGCCGCGGCCGAGTTTGGCGCGTGTCCACAAGGCCTGCGCAACCTGTTGCACATCCGCCGCGACCGGGCCCCGCAGTTGCACTGCAAAGTCCAGCCGCGGCTCGGCCGTCCAGCCGTGGTTGAGATCGTGGCGGTCGTCGATGACATTGATGCCGCCGACAAATGCGGTCTGCCCGTCGACCGCACACAGCTTCTGGTGCAGACGGCGCAACTGCCCCGGCTGCAGCCAGGCCCACCAGCGCTCGAGCGGCCGAAAGATCTCAAGTTCGACGGCGCTGCCGGCGAACCAGCCGCGCAGCGTGTTGATGCTGCCATTGCTGCCGAAGCCGTCGACGATGACGCAGACCCGCACGCCACGCGCGGCGGTGGCGATCAGCGCGTCGGCGACGCGGCGCGCCGCCGGGTCGGTGTAGAAGATGTAGGTGGCGAACCAGACCTCCTGCCGCGCCTGCAACATCGCCTCGACGATGGCCTGGAACAGCGCCTCGCCGCCGCGCAGCAGATGAACCCGGTGGCCGCCACTGAACTCCGCGTCTGGCGGCTCGACCCTCATGCACCTGCCTCGGGTGTTGCGCCGTGCATCAGGCCAGCTCCAGCTCGGCCAGCAGCGGCAGGTGGTCGGACATGCGCGCCCAGCTTATGCCACGCGGCACCGTCGTCGAGCGGCAGCGCAGGCCGCGCAGGTACAGGCGGTCAAGCGCAAACACCGGCACGATCGCCGGAAAGGTGAGACGTTGGGCACGCTGGCCTTCGTCGGCGAAGGCGCGGGCCAGGCCGATCTCGCGCATCGGGGCGTCGAGCTTTTCGGCCCAGTCGTTGAAGTCGCCGGCGACGAGCAGCAGGTCGCCCGGCGGCACTTCGGCATTGATCATGTCGGCCAGCCGCTGCACCTGGCGCACCCGGCTCGAATGCACCAACCCGAGATGCGCGACGACGACATGCACCAGGTGGCCGGCCCAGTGCACCGGCACATGCAGCAGCCCGCGCTGCTCGAAGCGGTGATCGCTGACATCGTGGTGGCCGACATCGCCCAGCGGCCAGCGGCTGAGCAAGGCATTGCCATGTTCGCCATCACGCGTGACGGCGTTGGTGCGGTAGGCCACCTCGTAACCTTCGGGGGCCAGAAAGTCGGCCTGCCCGCCTTCTGGCCAGCCGTACCAGGTGCGGTCGAAACGGCGCGCTTCACGGCGGTGGAAGAGGCGCACTTCCTGCAGGCACACGATATCCGCGTCGAGCGCTTCGATCGCCAGCCCGAGGTTGTGGATCTCCAGGCGTTTGCGCGGGCCCAGGCCACGCACACCCTTGTGGATGTTGTAGGTCGCCACGCGCAGCAGCGACGAGTCGAGCTGGGTCGAGTGGGCAAAACGTGAGGAGGTGGCGGACATCGCCGACTGAGCCTACTTGAAGTCGAGGCGGGCGAAGTGCGGTAGTTGCAGGATCGCCTCGGCATTGCTCGGCGAAAAACAGCGGTCGGCCGCTACACGCCAGGGCAGCCACTGGTGGCGCAGGTGTTCACGCGGGTTCAGGCGCACCGTGATGCCCTCGGGCACGAGCAGGCCGAAGACATGTTCGGTGTTGTGCGTCACGCCAGCGGCATACCGATGACGCCAGACCGGGTAGATCTCGTAGACGTTTTGCAGGCCCCAGTCGCGCAGCTGGCTGAGCTGCACCGCATTCGGCACCGCATTCGGCACCGCATTCGGCAGGGCACCGGCCGCGTCAACTTCGCCGCGGTCGATGGCGATGCCGGTCTCTTCGCCGACCTCACGCACCGCGGTCTCGATCAGCGGTTCATCGGGCTCGTCCTTGGAGCCGGTCACGCTTTGCCAGAAGCCGGGCTTGTCGGCACGCTCGATGAGCAGCACCCGCAGCGCGGCGGTGTGGATCACCACCAGCACCGACTCCGGAATCTTCTCCTGGCGTGGCACCGGCGGCCCCGATCCACTCAGGTCAAACTGCCATCGCGGCGTTGCGCAGCCGGATATGCAGCTCGCGCAACTGCGCTTCGTCGACCGCCGACGGCGCGCCGGTGAGCAGGCATTGCGCACGCTGCGTTTTCGGGAACGCGATGACGTCGCGGATCGAATCGGCGCCACACATCAGCGTGGCGATGCGGTCCAGGCCAAAGGCCAGGCCGCCGTGCGGTGGCGCGCCGTACTGCAGCGCGTCGAGCAGGAAGCCGAACTTGACCTTCGCGTCCTCGGCGGAGATGTTCAACGCGCGGAAGACCTTGCTCTGGACTTCTGCGCGGTGGATCCGCACCGAGCCGCCGCCGATTTCCCAGCCGTTGAGAACCATGTCGTAGGCCTTGGCGACGCAGGCGCCGGGGTCGGTGTCCATCAGGTTTTCGTGGCCGTCCTTGGGTGCCGTGAACGGGTGGTGCACGGCGTTCCAGCGCTGCCCCGCTTCATCGAACTCGAACATCGGGAAGTCGACTACCCACAGCGGCGCCCAGCGGTCTTCGAAGAGCCCCCTGGCGCGGCCGAAGTCGCTGTGGCCAACCTTCACGCGCAGCGCGCCGATGGCGTCGTTGACGACCTTGGCCTTGTCGGCGCCAAAGAAAATCAGGTCGCCGTTGCAAGCGCCGGTGCGCGCGATGATCTCGGCCAGCGCGGCGTCGTGCAGGTTTTTCACGATCGGGCTCTGCAGGCCTTCGCGGCCCTTGCCGGCGTCGTTGACCTTGACCCAGGCCAGGCCCTTGGCGCCGTAGATTTTCACGAACTCGGTATAGGCGTCGATCTCGCCGCGGCTCATCTCGGCGCCAGCCGGCACCCGCAAGGCCACCACGCGCCCGTCCTTGGCCTGCGCCGGTGCGGAGAAGACCTTGAAGTCGACATCCTTCATGACGTCGGTGAGTTCGGTGAACTCCAGCTTCACACGCAGGTCGGGTTTGTCGGAGCCCCAACGCTGCATCGCCTCGGCATAAGTAATGACCGGGTACACCGGCAGCTCGACATTCATCGTCTTGCGGAAGACCGTGCGCACCATCGCTTCGGTGATGGCGCGGATTTCTTCTTCGCCGAGGAACGAGGTCTCGATATCGATCTGCGTAAATTCCGGCTGCCGGTCGGCACGCAGGTCTTCGTCGCGGAAACATTTGACGATCTGGTAGTAGCGGTCGAAGCCGGCGACCATCAACAACTGCTTGAAGAGTTGCGGGCTCTGCGGCAGCGCGAAGAACATGCCGTCATGGACGCGGCTGGGCACCAGGTAGTCGCGCGCGCCTTCGGGCGTGCTCTTGGTCAGCATCGGGGTTTCGATGTCGATGAAACCCTGCTCGTCGAGAAACTTGCGCACCTCGATCGCGACGCGATAACGCAGCATCATGTTTTTCTGCATCGCCGGGCGGCGCAGGTCGAGCACGCGGTGCGTCAGGCGTACGGTCTCCGACAGGTTGTCATCGTCGAGCTGGAACGGCGGCGTGACACTCGGGTTCAGCACCTCGAGGGTGTGCGCCAGAATTTCGATCTTGCCGCTGGTCAGCACGGCGTTGTCGGTGCCCGTCGGGCGCGCGCGCACGAGGCCGGTGACTTGCAGGCAGAACTCGTTGCGCACCGTTTCGGCGGTCGCAAACATCTCGGCGCGGTCGGGGTCGCAGACGATCTGGACCAGGCCTTCGCGGTCGCGCAGGTCGATGAAGATCACGCCGCCATGGTCGCGGCGGCGGTGCGCCCAGCCCATCAGCGTGACGCTATGGCCCATCAGCTTTTCGCTGACCAGGCCGCAGTAGGTGGTTCTCATGGAATTTCTCTCAAACGGAGTGCAAGGGTCGGGCTGTTTGCAGCTGAGCTTGCAATGGCCCACATCGATGGGAGTCGGCGCCGGCACCCAGGTGCCGCGAACAATCGGCTGAACGCTCGCCGCGCGCTCAGCCGATGCGGTTTCGATCTGCCGGCTGCGGCGCTGGCGGGGGTGGCACGACAACACCCATCGAGATTACGTATTTCAGCGCCTGGTCGACGCTCATCGCCAGCGGGCGGATTTCTGCGCGCGGCATGATCAGGAAAAAACCCGAGGTGGGGTTTGGCGTCGTCGGCACATACAGGCTGACATGCTCGCCGTTGAGGTGGGCCTCGACTTCACCACTCGGCCGGCCGGTGACAAAAGCGATCGTCCACGAACCGTGGCGCGGGTACTGCACCAGCACCGCTTCGCGAAAGGCATTGCCGTTGCTCGAGAACAGCGTGTCGGAGACCTGCTTGACCGAGTTGTAGATTGACTTGACGATCGGGATGCGGCCGAGCAGCAGATCCGACCGGGTGACAAACCACTGGCCGAAGATGTTGGTCACAAAGACGCCGGTGATCAGCAACAGCGCCAGGAGCACGATCACGCTCAGGCCGGGCATGTGCCGCAGAGATTCCAGAAAATTGTTCGCCGAGGCCGGCAGCACCGCCTGCGCGGCGCCAACGATCGACCCGAAGAGGCCGTCCATTGCGCCGAGCAGCCAGCCCAGCACGGCGATCGTGATCGCCAGCGGCAACCAGGCGAGCAGGCCGGCGATGAGGTACTTTTTCATGGCGGTCGACCTGCCGATCAGCCGGCCGAGGCCGCGGTTGGGGGTGGCGGGGCCGACGCGGCAGCGCTCGTCGACGCTGCGGGTGCGGGCGCCGCAGGGACGCCGCCCGCGGTTTTGTCGCCGCCTTTGTCGCCGCCTTTGTCGCCGCCCTTGTCAGCCGCCTTGTCAGCCGCCTTGTCACCGGCTTTGTCACCCGCCTTGCCGGCGTCGGCTTCGTCGGTCTTGGCCGTTTTGTCGCCTTCAGCGGCCACTGCCGGCGCAGCGCCGTTGTTGCGGAAGTCGGTGGCATACCAACCCGAGCCCTTGAGCTGGAAGCCGGCCGCGGTGAGCTGCTTGGCAAAGGTCGCGGCAGCGCAGACCGGGCACTGCGTGAGCAGGGGGTCGGACATTTTCTGCAGCACATCCTGGGCGTGCCCGCAGGACGTGCACTTGTAGGCGTAGATCGGCATGTCTTTGGAGGGTTCGGGAGCGCAACCGCGCATTATAAAGTGCGCGTGGGGCTCTACTGCGGCCGGCGCCAGGCCGGCTTCAAGCCGACCTCAACGCGACGTTGACGCGACTTCAAGTCGGCCTGTGGTCATGCGCCTTGCCGGCCAGGACACGCTCGATCGAGCGGCCCTTGTTGGCCAGCACCGTGGGGGCCAACGTGCCAAGGAGCATGCCCAGCGCCGACGCGAAGAAGCCGACCAGGTTGGGCGGGATCAGCGCGTCGGCGGCCACCGTGTTGGCACTGAGCCAGACGCCGATGCCAAAGACGACCGCGCAGATGGCGCCCTGGGTGTTCGCGCGCTTCCAGTAGGCACCGGCCAGCAGCGGCACAAAAGCGCCGCAGAGGGTCACGTTGTAGGCGTTCTGCACCATCTCGTACATCGTGCTCTTGCTGTTCAGCGCAAACAGCAAAGCGCAGACGGTGAAGGTGACGAGCACGACGCGCAGCGTGAACAGGAATTGCCGGTCGTTCATCTTCGGCGCAAATGGCCGAAGCACGTTTTCGGTGAAGGTCGCGGTGGGTGCGAGCAAGGCCCCGCTGGCGGTCGACAGGATCGCCGACAGCAGCGCGCCAAAAAACATGATCTGCGCCCACATCGGCATCTTGCCGAGCACCAGGTCGGGCAGCACGCGCTGGATCTCGCGCGCGTCTTCGCTCTCGAAGAGCTTGGCCAGTGCCGGGTCGGCGACGATGGCCGCGTAGGCGATGAAGATCGGCACAAACGCGAAGCAGAAATAGATCAGCGCGCCGATGAGCGTGCCGCGCACCGCCGTGTTTTCGTCCTTCGCGCTGGTCATGCGCTGGAAGACGTCCTGCTGCGGAATCGAACCGAAGGCAAAAGCGAAAAACGCGCCGGCCATCGCCCACCAGCCGGCCGCCCCCATATCGGCGGGGAACATCAGCAGCTTGCCGTCGGCCGCGGCCTGCGAGATCACCTTGGCCGGGCCGCCGGCCAGGTCACCCACCAGATAGGCCACCGCCGACAGGCCGATGAGGATGATCACGGTCTGGAAAAGATCGGTGAACGCCACCGACCACATGCCGCCGAAGATCGTGTAGACCACGACCACCGCGGCGCCGATCATGATCGCGGTCGACAGGTCGACCGCGCCGCCGGTGAGCACATGGATCACGAGGCCGAGCGCGGTCAACTGCGCCGAGGTCCAACCCAGGTACGACAGCACGATAGCCACACTCGTCATGACCTCGACCGCCTTGCCGTAGCGCTCTTTGTAGAAGTCGCCGATGGTGAGCAGGTTCATGCGGTAAAAAAGCCGCGCAAAAAGCAGCGCCGCCAGGACCAGGCAGAGCGACGCGCCGAAGGGGTCGCCAGGGATGCCCTGCAGGCCGTCCTTGGCGAATGTGGCCGATACCGACAGCACCGTCTCGGCGCCAAACCAGGTCGCAAAAACCGTCGCCACGTTCATGTACAGCGGCAGGCTGCGGCCGGCCACCAGGTAGTCGCGCGAACCGTGCACCCGGCGTGCAGCGATCAAGCCGATGGCGATGGTCACCGCCAAGTACAGGACGACAAAGGTGATCAGCACGGAGGTCTCCTCGGCAAAGGGTGCAGGCGGTTGGGGCAGGACGGGCGCGGCCGGCAGTGTAGCCAGCAGATTGGAACTTCAGCTCTGCACTTCAGCTCTGCACTTCAGCTTTGTAGCCAGACCCTGGCAATGACGATGCCGGCGACAAACCCGATCGCGCCGTAGACCAGGCCCGAGAGCAGGCGATTCGTGCGCCGCACTTCGGCGAGCAGGGCCTGTTCGACCAGCGAGCCGGTGCGCGACGGTTTTTGCAGCGCCTGGTGCAGCAGGCGCGGCAGCTCCGGCACCAGGTGGGCGTAACGCGGCGCCTCGGCTTGCAGACGCGCCACCAGCGCGCGCCAGCCGACCTGCTCGTTCATCCAGCGTTCGAGAAAGGGTTTGGCCGTCGACCACAGGTCGAGCTCGGGGTCGAGCTGGCGCCCCAGGCCTTCGATATTGAGCAGGGTCTTTTGCAGCAGCACCAGTTGCGGCTGGATCTCGACATTGAAGCGGCGCGAGATCTGGAACAGGCGCATCAGCACCTGGCCGAGCGAGATGTCCTTCAGCGGGCGCTCGAACTGCGGCTCGCAGACCGCACGCACCGCGCTCTCCAGCGCATCGACCCGTGTCGACGCCGGCACCCAGCCACTTTCGACATGCAGCTCGGCGACACGTTTGTAGTCGCGCCTGAAGAAGGCGATGAAATTCTGCGCCAGGTACTGTTTGTCGTTCTCGGTAAGCGTGCCGATGATGCCGAAATCGAGCGCCACATAACGCCCGAACGTGGCTGGCGCGATGCTGACCTGGATATTGCCGGGGTGCATATCGGCGTGGAAAAATCCGTCGCGAAAGACCTGCGTGAAAAAAATCGTGACGCCGTCGCGCGCGAGCTTGCCGAAGTCGATGCCGGCCTCGGCCAGCCGCGCGCCCTGGCTGATCGGCACGCCATACATGCGCTCCATCACGATCACCGTCGGTGTGCACAACTCCCACACCATCTCGGGGATCAGCACCAGGTTCAGGCCCTGCATGTTGCGCCGCAGCTGGGTCGCATTGGCGGCTTCGCGAACGAGGTCGAGTTCGTCGTGCAGGTAATTGTCGAACTCGGCCACCACTTCGCGGGGTTTGAGGCGCTTGCCGTCGGCGCTGGCCCACTCGACCCAGCGCGCCAGCGTATGCAGCAGGGTCAGGTCGTCCTCGATGACGTCGAGCATGCCCGGGCGCAGGACCTTGACCGCCACCTCGCGGGTCCTGCCCGCGCCGTCGTTGAGCTGCGCGAAGTGCACCTGCGCGATCGACGCACTGGCCACCGGTTCGGCGTCAAAGCGGCTGAAGATTTCGTCGAGCCTGCGGCCCAGCGCCTTCTCAATCAGCCGCGCCGACTCTGCAGCCGCAAACGGCGGCACCCGGTCTTGCAGCTTGGCGAGTTCGTCGGCGACGTCCAGTGGCAGCAGGTCGCGCCGGGTCGACAGCACCTGGCCAAATTTGACGAAGATCGGGCCCAGGCGTTCGAGCGCGCGGCGCAGGCGCACGCCGCGGGGCTCATCGAAGCGCCGCCCGATGGTGACCACCCTCGCGATACCGCGCACCCAGCGCTGCTTGAAGCTGCGCAGCGCAACTTCGTCCAGCCCGAAACGCAGGACCGTGAAGACGATGAAGACCAGCCGCGCGATGCGCCTCATTGCGAGCCCGGGGGGAAGCCGGAACTGCCGGCGCCGGGCATTGCGTTCGACATCACGGTCGACATCTGCGCCGCCAGCGCACCCGCCCCGCGCAGCGCAGCGCGCAGCCCGGCGCCCACGCCGCTACCGAGTTGATGGATCGAGTGGGCCGCCATCGGCCCGAACAGGCGCTCAAGGTCGGCCTCGACATCCCAGCGCAGGTTGTCGAGCAGCCAGCCGATATCGGTGGCGAGCTGCGCATCCCCTTCGACGCGCACCGCCGGGGTCTGGCCGGACAGCATCTGCACCGCCAGCCGCGCCGGGTCGGCGGCGTTCAGGTGCAGGCGCAGATCGGGGGCGTCGACGCCGGCCATGCCGCACCATTCCAGCAGGCCGGCGGGGGTGATCCGGAAGCTCATCGGCGGCGCTGGCGGCAGCAACGCGGGCCAGCCTTCGGCGATCAGCACGACGCTGCGGCCGGCATGGGGCAAGAGCCGGGCCGTGGCCTGCGGCTCGCCGCCGAGCACATGGTTGACGACCAGCGTCAGCCGGTCCATCGTGGCCGGTGCGAGCAGTTCTGTGACGGCGTGAAGCATTCACGGATTGTAGGCAGGCACCCCCGAGAGAGCGGAATCAGCGCGCCAGGGGAGCACCCGAACTTCGGTCACAATCTTTCATTGTCCGTGGCGCATCCTGTAGCGGATGCGGCTTCAGCGCTCTCTTTTTCGCGCTGCCGGCCGTTGGCGTCACGGTAGGCCCGCAAGAACTGAACGTGATGGATCGCGCTTTCGCCCGATGTTTGAAGACCGCAGCTACAAACGCACTTTTTCCAGAGCACCGCTGTCGGTGACTTCGCTGATCGCCGCGCTCCTCGAGCCGGTCATCGCGGTCGTGGCATTCCTGCTCGTGTCGTACGCCTTCGGCGAGCCGATCGTGCGTTCGGACATCGTGTTGTGCGTGATCGTCTTCTTGTTAACGTACAACAGCCGCAACCGTTTCAAGGACTCGCCACTGACAGCGGCGGTGGATATCGTCGCCGCATGGGTTCCGGTGGTCGTTTTGCTGTGGTTGGGCAGCTGGGCCATGGACAGCCTGCGCCTTTTCGACGAGCGCGTGTTGCTCGTCTGGGCGCTGGTGACGCCGGTGCTGGTATGGGTCGCCGGGATCATCGGTGGCTGGATCCTCAAGCGCCTGGCGGCGCTGCCGCAGAACCGGCGCACCGCGGTGGTGATCGGCGCCGGGCCGCTCGGCGTCAAGGTCGCCAAAGCGCTGCGCGACGCCCATGGCCAGGGGATCGACTTCGTTGGCTACTTCGACGACCGCACGGACGAGCGCCTGCACCCCGAGGCGGCACTCCAGCGCGCTGGCGGGCTGAAGGAGGCGGCTTCCTATATCCGTGCGCATGGCATCCGCGAGGTCTACATCACATTGGCGCTTGGATCGCAGCCGCGCATCGTCGAACTGCTTGAGCAGGTGCAGGGAACGACGGCATCGGTCTTCTTCGTTCCCGATGTATTTGGCATCAGCATCATCCAGGGCCGCATCGAGGACCTGAACGGCGTGCCCGTGGTCGGCATCTGCGAGACCCCGTTCACCGGCACCAACGACCTCGTCAAGCGCGTTTCCGACGTCGTGCTGGCAAGCCTGATCCTGGTCCTCATCTCGCCGGTGCTGCTGGCGATTGTCATCGGCGTCAAGCTCAGCTCGCCGGGGCCGGCGATCTTTCGCCAAAAGCGCAACGGCCTGGACGGCGAGGAGATCATCGTCTACAAGTTCCGCTCGATGCGTGCGATGGACAACGGCTCGGTGGTCAAACAAGCCACCAAGGACGACCCGCGCATCACCCGCTTCGGGGCGTTCATCAGGCGCACATCGCTCGACGAGTTGCCGCAGTTCATCAACGTGCTGCAGGGGCGCATGAGCATCGTCGGCCCGCGACCGCATGCGGTCGCGCACAACGAACAATACCGCCAGTTGATCAAGGCCTACATGGTGCGCCACAAGGTGCGGCCGGGCATCACCGGCTGGGCCCAGGTCAACGGCCACCGCGGTGAAACCGACACCATCGAGAAGATGCAGGCGCGGGTCGAATACGACCTCGAGTACCTGCGCAACTGGTCGCTTAGCCTGGACCTGCAAATCATCGCGCGCACCATCAAGCTCGTCTTCTTCGATCACAACGCTTATTGATGTCTTTCGGCGCCAGCGGCTCGCCGCGGGCGCTGCCCAGCAGGAATGCCCGCCATGCAAGCTCGTCCCGTTCTGTTTCGTTCGCTGATCGCCGCCACGGCCCTCGCCGGCAGCGCCGCGGCCTGGGCCCAGGCCAGCCCGTACTTCGTCGGCGCGTCGATCGCTTTCAGCCGTGACAGCAATATCTTCCGCCTCGGCGACGCCGCTGCCGCGGCGCGCGTGGCCAGCGGCGGGATCGAAAGCAAAAGCGACAGCATCACGACGGCGAGCGTATTCGCCGGCATCGACCAGCCGTTCGGCCGCCAGCGTGTCAGCGGCAACGTCTCGCTGCGTGACAACCGGTTTGCCAACAACAACAGCCAGAACAATTTCAGCTACGGTGGCCGCGCGCGGCTGGACTGGTCGACGATCGAGCGGCTGTCGGGCACGCTGAACCTGGCCACCGACCAGTCGCGACTGTCCGACCAGACCACCGCCGACCCGCTGCTCGTCGAACGGGTGCTGGTGCGATCGGCCGACGTCGGCGCCACGGCACGACTGGGGGTCGTGACGCGCTTGTCGGCCGAGGCCTCGGTGGCCCACCACCGGCAGGACTACAACGCCGCCAGCGGCGCCTTCGATCGCTTCGACTACCGCAGCACCACCTGGGGCCTGGGCCTGCGCTACGCGATGGGCGGCGAGCTCACGCTGGGTGCCGGCGTCAAGAGCGGCAGCGGCCGCTACACCGCGCTCGATTCGCCATTTTCGCGGCGCGATCTCGACCTCTTTGCCGACTGGCGCGCGACCGGCGCGAGCACGCTCAGCGCGCGCCTGGGTTATGGCAAACAGACTTACCGCCAGGCGACGGTGGGCAACTTCAGCGGCGCCAACGGCTCGCTCTCCTGGGTCTGGTCGTCGGGCGGCAAACTGCAGCTGGCGACGCGGCTCGTGCGCGATACCGGGCAGAACCTGGCGAGCGTCGTCCAGCAGTCGACCGGCGCCGTCACCGGCGAGGCCGAATCGACCCGCCTGACCACCGCTTTAAGCCTGAACGCCGCCTACGCGCTGACCGGCAAGACCTCGCTCAGCGCCGCGCTGTCCACCTCGCGCCGCTCGCTGGCCGATATCGCACCGAACAGCGTCACCGCGCCGTTCACGCCGGTGCGCGGCCGCGACACGGTTGACTCGATTTCCTTCGGCGCGCGCTGGGCGCCGCTGCGCAGCGTCAGCCTGTCGTGCGACATCGCGCACCGGCGTCGCGCGGTCAGCGAAGCGGGCTTGACCGTGACCGGCTTTGCGCTGACCGCGCCGTATTCGTCCAACAACCTGGGTTGCAGCGCGCAGGTGACGCTGCAATGACCTCGAACACAGCCAGCGCCTGACCGCCGTGGCGACGATCCTGCTCACCGGCGCCACCGGTTATGTCGGTTCGCACACCTGGCTGGCTCTGCTGCAGGCGGGCCATCGGGTGCTGGGGGTCGACAACCTGGTCAACAGCGCCGCGGCGGTGCTGCCGCGGCTGGCACGCCTGAGCGGGCAAACGCCTGCGTTCGAGCGCATCGACGTCACCGACACGGCAGCGATGTCGGGCCTCTTCGGCCGCCACGCGATCGACGCGGTGGTCCACTTCGCCGCGCTCAAATCGGTGGGCGAATCGGCGGCCAGGCCGCTTGAGTATTACGCCAACAACCTGGGCGGGCTGCTGACCACCTGCGCGGCAATGCGTGCCGGCGGTTGCCGCCGTTTTGTCTTCAGCTCCAGCGCCACCGTCTACGGCCAGCCCGAGCGGCTGCCGATCGATGAAAACGCGGCCCTGTCGGCAGTCAATCCTTACGGCCAGACCAAGCTGATGGGCGAGACGATGTTGCGCGACCTGGCCGCTGCCGACCCGGCCTGGCGGCATGTCAGCCTGCGTTATTTCAACCCCGTCGGCGCGCACGAGAGTGGCGCCATCGGCGAAGACCCGCGTGGCACGCCGAACAACCTGATGCCTTTCGTCGCGCAGGTTGCAATTGGCCGTCGCGAAGAGCTGCAAATCTATGGCGGCGACTACGCCACCGCTGACGGCACCGGCGTGCGCGACTACATCCATGTCGCCGACCTGGCCGAAGGCCATCTCGCGGCATTGCGCCATCTGCTCGACGGCGGCGACACCCTGACCGTCAACCTCGGCACCGGCCGCGGCCACAGCGTGCTCGATGTCGTCAAGGCCTACGCGCTGGCCAGCGGCAGGCCGGTGCCTTACCGCATCGTGCCGCGCCGGCCCGGCGACGTGGCCGCCTGTTATGCCGACCCGACGCTGGCTAAAGTGCGGCTGGGCTGGCAGGCGCAATTCGATCTCGCGCGCATGTGTGCCGACAGCTGGCGCTGGCAGTCGATGAACCCGCTCGGGTTCGAGGCCTGAAGTGGCTTGCCATCCGGCCTGCTGCTGCGCCCCGCGACGCGACGGCAGCGCCTGATCAGCGGGCAGCGCAGCACAGGCAGGGTTCCAGGCAAAGGCGCGAGATGATCATCGTCACTGGCGGCGCAGGTTTTATCGGCAGCCACTTCGTGGTCGAATGGCTCGCGCAGGTCGGCGAGCCAGTGACGACGCTGGACGCCCTCACCTACGCCGGCAACCGCGACAACCTGCGCGCGCTGGACGGCGACACGCGACACCAATTTGTGCACGGTGACATTCGCGACCGCGCCTTGCTGGACGATTTGCTGCAGCGCGCACAGCCTCGCGCGGTGGTGCATTTTGCCGCCGAGAGCCATGTCGACCGCAGCATCGATGCGCCGGCGGCGTTCATGCAGAACAACGTGCTCGGCACCTTCGCGCTGCTCGAAGCGACACGCCGCTACTGGGCCGCGCTCGACAGCGTCGCAAGAGCGGGTTTTCGGTTTCTGCAGATCAGCACCGACGAGGTTTTTGGCAGTCTGGCACCGGGCGCTGCGGCGTTCAGCGAAGACCACCCGCAGCGGCCCAACAGCCCCTACGCGGCCAGCAAGGCAGCCGCCGACCACTTGGTGCGCGCCTGGCACCAGACCTATGGCCTGCCGGTGCTCACGGTGCATGCATCCAACAGTTATGGCCCGCGCCAATTTCCGGAAAAACTGATCCCGCTGATGATCCACAAGGCGCTGTTGAACGAAGCGTTGCCGGTTTACGGCGACGGCCAAAATGTGCGCGACTGGCTGCATGTGCGCGACCATTGCCGCGCGCTGCGCCTGGTGCTGAGCCGAGGCCGCGTCGGCGAGAGCTACAACGTCGGCGGTGGCAACGAGCGCTCGAATATCGACATCGTCGAGCGAATCTGCACGCTGCTCGATGACTTGCGGCCCAGCCCCGCCGGCCCCTACCGGCGCCTGATCAGCTTTGTCGCCGACCGGCCCGGCCACGACCGCCGCTACGCCGTCGACAGCGCGAAGATCGCGCGTGATCTCGGCTGGCAACCGAGCGAGGATTTCGACGCCGGCCTGCGCGAGACGGTGCATTCGGTGCTCGACCAGGCCGGTGCTTGACCTGACCTGACCTGACCTGAGCCGGCCCGCCGGGCGCGGGCCCGTCGCCAGGGCTACAGGCGCCAGAGCTGCAAGCCCGCCGCCGCCACCGCGGCCGGATCGAAGGCCGATTTGACGTCGACAAAACAACCCTTGGCCACGACCTTGGCTGCCAGCTCGGCCATCGGCTTGTCCTGGTACTGCTGGTGCGCCACCGCGGCGACGAGGGCGTCGGCGCGCGGCAGGTCGTCCCACTTCGTCAGCGCGACGCCGTATTCGTGCATCGCCTCGGCGGGGTCGCCCTCGGGGTCGTGCACAAAGACTT
>JAYUSP010000309.1:0-15792 GCA_043755615.1 Betaproteobacteria bacterium | reverse complement strand
CCCTTGGCGGAAAGCTGGCGCAAGGTGACGAAGAGCTTTTCAACCGCCTGCGGCGTGAGCACCGAGGTCGGCTCATCCAGGATCAACAACTGCGGGTTCGTCAACAGCGCACGGATGATCTCGACGCGCTGGCGCTCGCCGACCGACAGCGTGTGCACCGGGCGCAGCGCTTCGACATCGAGCCCGTAGGTGTGCGCGACTTCGTCGATGCGCCGCGTCACGTCGGTCAGCGACATGGCCTTGTCCAAGCCGAGCCAGACGTTCTCGGCCGCGGTGAGCGTATCGAAGAGGCTGAAATGCTGGTAGACCATGCTGATGCCGATGCCGCGCGCGACCGCCGGGCTGGCCACCTGCACGGCACGGCCGTTCCAGCGGATCTCGCCTTCGTCGGGGCGCACCGCGCCGTAGATCATCTTCATCATCGTGCTCTTGCCGGCGCCGTTTTCGCCGAGCACGGCGTGGATCTCGCCGGCCTTCACACGCAGACTGACCTTGTCGTTGGCACGCACTGCGGGGTACTGCTTGCTGATGCCCACCAGCTCCAGTCGGAGCGTATCGCCGGGGTTTCTGTTGTCCATGCTGCGGTCCAGTGGTTGGAGGCGACTTCGATCAGGTTTCAATCACGCCGGTAGCGGCAATCGCCGGCGATCCAGGTCTCGGCAAGGTCGGCTTCATCACCCGCCGTGATCCACGCAAACAGTTTTTCGTGCAGGTCGCGTGCAACGCCTTGCCGCGTCCTGGCCAGCGGCGACCTGGCCCAGTCCCACACACCGATGTCGGCCGTGCAGCCGATATCGAAAGAGCCGATCTCGCCCGCCAGATGCAGGTTCTGCGCCGCGCCGCGGGTGGCTGCATGCAGCAGCGCAAAGGCCGTCACCCGGCTGCCGGCCAGGGCCTGTACCTTGTACCCATCGAGCATCGTGCGCCGCATCGACAGGCTGGTGCCGCCGCCGACATCGCTGGCCAGGCTGACACCAACACCGGCGTCGGCAGCGGCTTGCCAGCCGAACAGGCCGCTGCCGAGAAACAGGTTCGAGCTTGGGCAAAAAGCGATCTGCGCGCCGCGCTCGTGCAGCAGCGCGCGGTCGTTGTCGTCGAGCCAGATGCAGTGGCCGAGCACCGCACGTTGATTGAGCAGCCCGTGGCGTGCGTAGACGTCGAGATAACTGCGCGCGGCCGGGAAGAGCTCGGCGACCCAGCGCACTTCATCGCGGTTCTCGGCGACATGCGTCTGCATGTACAAACCCGGCGTCGACGCGAGCAACTCACCGGCCATTGCCAGCTGCGCGTCGCTCGACGTTGGTGCAAAACGCGGCGTCACCGCATACGCCAGCCGGCCGCGGCCATGCCAGCGATTGATCAGCGCCTGGCAATCGCGCTCGGCCTGGTTGACATCGTCACACAGCGCCGCCGGCGCGTTGCGGTCCATCAGCACCTTGCCGGCGATCAGGCGCATGCCACGCGACTCGGCCGCGCCGAAAATCGCGTCGACCGAGCCCGGGTGCACGCTGGGGTAGACACATGCGGCGGTGGTGCCATGGGCCAGCAGCGCGTCAACAAACTCTGCCGATTGCCGCTGCGCATGGTCGGTATCGGCCATGCGCAACTCGGCCGGAAAGGTGTGCCGATCGAGCCAGTCGAGCAGCTCGGTGCCCCAGGAGCCGATGACCTCGATCTGCGTGCTGTGCACATGGCTGTCGATGAACCCGGGCAGGACCAGCCGGCCGCGGTGGTCGATCTGCTGCCAGCTCAGATCTGGTGTTAGAGATTGCACGCCGGCGATTTGGCCGCCATCGATCAGCAACCAATGGTCGGGGCGCCAGCGCAGCGCGGCGGGCTGCACATCGTGCAGGCCGGGATCGGCGCTGAAATCGAGCAGGTCGCCGCGGATCGCCAGGCGCGCGTTTGAAGCGGTGCCTGCTGCGGTGGACGGCGCGGTGGACGGCGCGGTGGACGATGTGGCCATCACTTCGGCGCCCTCGCGCGCGGCGCCGGCAGGGCCAGTTCGTTGGCCACTTCGCGCACTTGCTCGCGCAGCCACTTGCAGGCGGCGCTGACATGGCTGCGTTCGTGCCAGAGCTGGTAATAACTCAGTCGCGGGAAGGCCACCGGGCAGCGCAGCACCTGCAGCGGCAGCGCATTCAGGTAGCGGGTGCAAAACTGGCGCCCGGTAGTCAGCACCAGGTGGGTGCGCGCGACCATCAGCGGGATCAGGCTGAAGTGCGCGGCGCGCACGACGATGCGCCGCTGCAGGCCCTGCGCGCGCAAATGTTCGTCAATGACGCCCGGCCCGGCGGCGTGCAACGCGGTCGGCGCAACGTGGTCGCAGTCGAGATATTTCTCGACCGTCCACGCGCGCGGGCTACGCACGGCCGGGTGGTCGTTGGCGACGAGGCAGACCACCTCGTCGCTGGTCAGGCGCCCGAGGTGCAACTCTTGCGGCGGCTCGAGCCAGTTGCCGATGACGAGGTCGACCTCGCCGCTGGCGAGCTTGCGCCGGTAGTCGTAGTCGACTGAGAGCGGATGCATCTCGATCTGCACATCGGGGGCGGCTTCGTTGATGCGCGCCACCAGCCCGGGCAGGAACAGCGGGTCGAGATAGTCGCTGGCGGCGATGTGGAAAGTGATCGTGCTGTGCGCCGGCACAAAACCATCGGCGCGGTGTTTGGGCGTGAACAGCGCTTCGGCTTCGCGCAGCAGGCGCTCGGCGGGTTCGAGCATCAGCAGCGCGGCGTCGGTCGGCGCCAGGCCGTGGCCGCTGCGCACGAGCAGCGGGTCGCCGGTCAGCTCGCGCAGGCGCTTGAGCTGCGCGCTGACGACGGGCTGCGTCGTCTGCAGTCGCAACGCGGCGCGGGAGACACTTCGCTCGCTGATCACGGTATGCAACACCCTCACAAGATGGAGGTCGATGCTGAGGGCGCGCGGCCGTTGTGTCATACGGCTTGCAAGATACCTGGAATCCACCCGAGCGGATAGCCACCGCGGCGGGAAGCGCTACCCTCGGCGTTCACTTTCCGTTCACTTTCCGTTTAATTTCTGTTCACTTTCCGGTTCACTTTCCGGTTCATTTCCGAAAGCTTGGGGCATCGATGGACACCCGACCGATCCGCTTTGTGCACCGTGGGCAGATCGTGCAAGTCAGCGGCGTGGCGACGACCCGCACCCTGCTGGACTGGCTGCGCGAAGACGCGCGTTGCAGCGGCACCAAAGAAGGCTGCGGCGAAGGGGACTGCGGCGCCTGCACGATCATCGTCGCCGAGCTGGCTGACGGCCTGCCGGCGTCTGCCGCGTCGACCGTGATCGGCGGCGCGGCGGGCCTGAGCCTGCGGCCGGTCAATGCCTGCATCCGCCTGCTGGCCACGCTGGACGGCAAGGCGTTGCTGACGGTTGAAGATCTCGGCACAGCGACGACGCTGCACCCGGTGAGCACCGACAAGCTGCACCCGGTGAGCACTGACAAGCTGCACCCGGTGAGCACTGACACGCTGCACCCGGTGCAGCGCTCGATGGTCGACTGCCACGGTTCGCAGTGCGGTTTTTGCACCCCCGGTTTTGTGATGTCGATGTTTGCCAGCTACGAACGAAACCTCGAAGCCGGCACGATCCCCGGCCGGCAGGCCCTGGCCGACGACCTGGCGGGCACCTTGTGCCGCTGCACCGGCTACCGGCCGATCATCGACGCCGGCGAGCAGATGTTCAAGCTGCCGCCACAGCGGCTGGATATCGCGCCGCTGGTCAAGCTGCTGCAGACCTTGCGCGCCGATGCGCCGCTGCACTACGCCGCACCGACACCGGCCGCCAGCGGGCGCATCAACCACTTCCACGCGCCGCGCAACGTCGACGAACTCGCCGCGGCGTTGCAGCGCCAGCCGCAGGCCACGCTGCTGGCCGGCGCCACCGATATCGGGCTGTGGCTGAACAAGCAGTTCCGCGACCTCGGCGATATCGTTTATCTCGGCGAGGTGGCATCGATGCAGGCGATCGAGGTCAGTGGCAACACGCTGCAGATCGGCGCTGCGGCACCGCTCGAAGACGCCTGGGCCGCCATCGCCGCACATTGGCCGTCCTTACGCGAAGTGGGCCTGCGTTTTGCCGGGCCGCCAGTGCGCCATGCCGGCACGCTGGGCGGCAATATCGCCAACGGCTCGCCGATCGGTGACGGCGCCCCCGTGCTGATGGCGCTCGACGCGACGCTGCTGCTGCGCCAAGGCGCGCGTCTGCGCACGCTGCGCCTGGACGAGTTTTACATCGACTACATGAAGAGCCGGCTTGAAGCCGGCGAGTTTGTGCAGGCCATCCAGGTCCCGCTGCCGCAGCCCGGATCCGGCGCCGGTACGCAGCTGCGCGCCTACAAGATCAGCAAACGCTACGACTGCGATATCTCGGCCTTGTGCGCGGCTTTTTCGCTGCGGCTTGACGGTGGCCGTGTCGCTCATGTGCGCGTGGCATTTGGCGGCATGGCCGCGGTCGTCAAGCGCGCTGCGCAGGCTGAAGCCGCGATGCTCGGCCAGCTCTGGAACGAAGCTACGCTGGATGCCGCGATCGCTGCACTCGACATCGACTTTTCACCCATCACCGATCTGCGCGCCAGCGCCGACTACCGGCGCCAGGTTGCCGGCGGGCTGCTAAAACGTTTCTGGCTCGAGACCCGCGCCGATGCACCGATGGCGGCACCCGCGGTGTCGGTCTGGGCGACGGCCTGAGACTCTGAGGTTCAAGGCGATGAACAAAACACCCGACCTGCCGGTTGACACGACGACCACGATAGTCACGCGTGCCACGGTGGCCACGATGCGCAGCCCCGCGGCAGTGGCCGCACCCGCCGCCGGTGCCTCGCTGCCGCACGAATCCGCGGCGCTGCATGTCACCGGCAGCGCGGCGTATGTCGACGACCTGCCCGAACTTGCCGGCACCTTGCATGCCGCGCTCGGCCTGTCGCCGCTGGCGCATGGCCGCCTGCTGGCGATCGATGTCGACCAACTGCGCGCGCTGCCTGGTGTGGTGCTGGTGCTGACCGCCGCCGACATCGCCGGCCCCAACGACTGCGGCCCGATCGTGCACGACGACCCGATTCTTGCCGACGGCCTGGTGGAGTACCTCGGCCAGCCGGTATTCGCGATCGTCGCCACCAGCCGCGACCTTGCGCGGCGCGCCGCGGCAATCGCCAAACAGGTGCTCAAGCTCGAACCCCTGCTGCCGGTGTTGACGATGCGCGCTGCCCATGCGGCGCAGCGTTATGTCGTGCCGCCGATGCACCTGACCCGCGAGTCGGCGCCCGGCGCCAACCGGCGAGCGATCGATGCCGCACCGCACCGCCTGCAGCGCACTTTTGTCCTCGGCGGCCAGGAGCAGTTTTACCTCGAAGGCCAGATCTCCTATGCGGTGCCGACCGAAGACGACGCCCTGCGTGTGCACTGCTCGACCCAGCACCCGAGCGAGATGCAGCAGGTGATCGCGCATGCGCTGCAACTGCCGGCGGCCAAGGTGCTCGTCGAATGCCGGCGCATGGGCGGCGGTTTTGGCGGCAAGGAGTCGCAATCGGCGCTGCCGGCGGCCATCGCCGCGATCGCAGCGCAGCGCCTCAAGCGCCCGGTGAAACTTCGTCTTGACCGCGACGACGACTTTCTCGTCACCGGCCGCCGGCATGGCTTCGAGTACGACTACGAGGTCGGATTTGACGCTGCCGGGCGCGTGCTCGGTGTCGAGATATCGATGATCTGCAATGCCGGTTTTTCGACCGACCTGTCGCCGCCGGTGATGACGCGCGCGATCTGCCATTTCGACAACGCCTACTGGTTGCCCGAAGTCGCGATCCACGGTTATCTGGCCAAGACCCATACCCAGAGCAATACCGCTTTCCGCGGCTTCGGCGGGCCGCAGGGGGCGCTGGCGATCGAGCTCATCCTCGATGAAATCGCGCGCGCGCTGGGGCTCGATGCGCTTGAGGTCCGGCGCGCCAACTACTACGGCATCGACAGCCACAACGTGACACCTTATCGGCAGACGGTCACCGACAACGTGATCCATCCGCTGACGGATGAACTCGTGCACAGCAGCGACTACCTCGCGCGCCGCGCCGCGGTATCGGCCTTCAATGCCAGCAGCCCGGTGCTCAAGCGCGGCCTGGCGCTGACGCCGGTGAAATTTGGCATCTCGTTCAACGTGACGCACTTCAACCAGGCCGGCGCGCTGGTGCACATCTATACCGACGGCTCGGTGCTCGTGAACCATGGCGGCACCGAGATGGGCCAGGGGTTGAATACAAAGGTCGCGCAGGTGGTGGCGCATGAACTCGGCTTGGCCCTGGCGCAAGTGCGCTGCAGCGCCACCGATACGAGCAAGGTCGCCAACACTTCGGCCACCGCAGCGTCGACCGGTGCTGACCTCAATGGCAAGGCGGCGCAGGACGCCGCGCGGAAGCTGCGCTTGCGGCTCGCGGCGCTGTATGCGGGCGTGGTCGGTGGTGGTGACGGCGGCGCCGGCGGTCGCGGTGGCGGTGGCGCCGTCGCTTGCAGCGCAGCCGATGTCGTCTTCGCCAACGGCCGCGTGCGCTGCGGGGCGCAGGAAATCAGTTTCGAAGAACTCGTCGCTAAAGCCTACCAGGCGCGTGTGCAGTTGTGGAGCGATGGCTTCTACGCCACGCCCGGCCTGCACTGGGACCGCAGCACGCTCACCGGGCGGCCGTTTTATTACTTCGCCTATGGCGCCGCGGTCAGCGAGGTGGTCATCGACACCCTCACCGGCGAATGCAAGCTGTTGCGTGCCGACTTGCTGCACGACGCCGGCCGCAGCCTGAACCCGGCCATCGACGTCGGCCAGATCGAAGGCGCTTATATCCAGGGTGTCGGCTGGTTGACGTGCGAAGAGCTGGTCTGGCACCCCAAGACCGGCGCGCTGCTGACCCACGCGCCGAGCACCTACAAGATCCCGACCGCCAACGACGTGCCGGCGGACTTCCGCTGCGCGCTGTATGCCGATGGCGGCAACGACAACGTCGAAGACAGCGTGCACCGCAGCAAGGCCGTCGGCGAGCCGCCGCTGCTGCTGGCGTTTTCGGCCTTCCTGGCGATCCGCGATGCGGTGTCGGCAGCAGGTGGGCACCGCTCGCATCCGGCGCTGGACGCACCGGCGACGCCGGAGTCGATCCTGCGCGCATTGAAGGGTGTGCAGTGAGTGACGCAGTGAGCAGCGCGATCGGCTGCGTGATGGGCGACGTGCAGTGAGCGGCGCGCAGTGACTGCCGACAAGGTCCGCGAGCAGGCCCGGGCCTGGCTCGCCGCAGGGCGGCCGGCCGCCGTGGTTGACGTCATCGACAGCCGAGGCTCGGTGCCACGCGAGGCCGGCACGCGGATGCTGGTCAGCGCAACCCAGGTCTTTGGCACCATTGGCGGTGGTCACCTGGAGCTGAAGGCGATCGCGTCAGCGCGGTCGTTGATCGTCGACTGCAACGGCGACGGCAGCGGCAACGGCGACGGCAAGGGCAACTGCAGCGCCAGCGCGAGCCCGGGCCCGGGCCCGGGCCCGATCGAGCAGCACTTTGCCCTCGGCCCGAGCTTGGGCCAGTGTTGTGGCGGCACGGTCACCGTGCGCAGCATGAAGTTGCGCGACGAGCATCTCGACGACTGGCCGCTGCCGGCATCACGTTTCAGCCTGCAGCTCTATGGCGCCGGCCATGTCGGCCGCGCAATCGTGCAACTGCTCGCCGGCCTGCCTTGCCAGGTGCAATGGATCGACGAGCGCGAGACTGAATTCCCGGCCGGGCTGTTGCTGCCGCCACATATCGAAAAAATCTGCGTCGAGCCGGTCGAGGCCGAAGTCGACAGCGCGCCGCCGGGCGCGTTTTATCTGGTGCTGACCCACAGCCACGACCTCGACTTGGCGATTGCGCAGAACATCCTGCGCCGCGGCGACTTCGGCTTCTTTGGCCTCATCGGCAGCAAGAGCAAACGCGTGCGCTTCATCCGCCGTTTTGAGCAGCGCGGCATCGCCGAAGAGGCCATCGCCAGGATGACCTGCCCGATCGGGCTGCCCGGCATCGTGGGCAAGGCGCCCGAGGTGATTGCGTTGGCGGTGGTGGCGCAGCTGATGCAAGCCGCGGCGCAAGCAGTCCGCGGCGGCTGCGCGCCTTCAGTCGCTCAAGCCCGCGAGTCGCCGACCACGCTGTAGACCAGCACCGCGGTGACGAGCAGCGCCACCAGCGGCAGGGCAGCCCAGCCAGGCAAGGCCGCCGCACCGGCCAGATCGGCGCCGCGAACGAACACAAGCGTGCCCAGCGCCAGCGCGACGCCGGCAGCGGCACCGCCACAACCCCAACGCGTTTGGTGCCACTCGCGCGCGCGGCGCTGCAGCAGTTGGCGCAGCGCCTGATCGGCCGCCAACGGCACGCCGCGCGGGCCCTGCAGCCGCACCCGGTGCATCACCGCCGCGGTGAAATCGGCCGCGTCGCCAGGGGCTGCCGGCTGCGTCGTGTCGACCAAAAGGGCGGCCAGCCAATCCGTCGTCGAAGCCACGCGCGCTGACTCCGGCGCCTGGTCCGTGGTCTTGTCGCTGGTGTTGTCGGCGAGGTTGTCGGCGAGGTTGTCGATGCGGTTGTCGGCGAGGGTGTTGGCGGTGTTGTCGGCGGTGTTTTCAACGCTCATGCTGATGTCTCCGGCTGCCACGCCACGAGCCATTCACGCAGCCGCGCCTTGCCACGCGCGACCTGCGATTTGAGCGTGCCCAGCGGCAGGCCGAGCACCGCGGCGGCTTCTTCATGCGTCATTTCGAGCTGCATGCAGTGCACGACGGCTGCGCGTTCATGGTCGGGCAGGCGGGCGACAGCGCGTGTGACATCCAGACGCATCGCGTGGTCGGGGTCGTGTTGTGCTTCGGCGGCGGCGTTGTCCGGCGACACGGGCTCGTCTCGCCGACGCCGGCGTTGCATCAAGTAGCGCGTGTAGGCGATGCGGTGCAGCCAAGTCGAGAGTTGGGCATCGGCGCGGAACCGCGGCAACTGCTGCCAGGCGCTGACAAAGGTCTCCTGCGCCAGATCGTCGGCCAGCGCTGCGTCGGGCCAGCTCAAGCGGCGCAGCTGTTGGCGCACACGGGTCTGGTGGATTTTCACGAGCGTCTCGAAGGCCACAAGGTCGCCGGCTTGGGCGAGCGCCACAGCCAAGCGCTCGGCGCCGCCATCGTCATCGTGCATGCACCACGATCAGGCCAAGGTCAGGCGGTTTGGCCGCGCCGCCGCTCGATCGTCAGCGCGATGATCTGCGCGATGCCGATGCACAGCAGCAGCGCGCCAATGCCGACCAGAAATTTCAGATCCAGAAACCAGAACATCAGGCCCAGGCCGACGCCGACGCCGAGCAGCGTGATCGCGCGAAACAGCGGCGACTCACGGTGGTTTTTGGCCTGCGGCGGATCGAGCAGCTCCGGCGGCACCGGCAGCCCCTTGTCGGCAAGGTGCTTGACCGTCTCGTACAGCGCGTCGTTGCGCCGGTTGCGGTAATGCAGCACCAGCCAGATGATGCCGATCGGCAGCAGGATCGCGATGATCCCGACGAGCATGCCAAACAGCGGGATGATGGTGTCGCGGTCGAAAAATTGTTCCATGGTCAGGGCTCTTGAGTGGGGTTCACCTGCTTGGATGCCGGCCGATGCCTCTTTGGATGCAAGGCGGCGCACAGAATTTTTTCGGCCGCCACCGCGACCGTCGGCGCTTGGCCGCCGCCGGCCCGAATCAGCTCACCTGCGGCCCAGCACGGCCGGCACGAGCCGCGCGATCTCGTCTTCGAGCAGGCCTTTGAGCAGGCTCGCCTTTTCGGCGGCCGGCATCAGGTCCCAGGGGTCGGACGATTTGGCGCGGGTTGTCACTGGCAGCAACTGCATCGTCGTCACCGACTGTTGGCCCTGCACCCGGCCGCTGGCAAGTTCGACGAGGGTCAGCCGGATATAGACAAACGGCGCCAGGAAACCGGTAGCGCCCTCGCCGGTGACGGCATCCGACGTAGCGAACCAGCGGTCAACGTAAAAGCCCACCCCCTGCACCTTGCCCATACCGGTGTGGCCCTCGGTGATCGGCACCCGGGCATCAGCGCGCTGTTTGGTCAGCAGCAGCAAGTGGGTCAGTGGCATCTTTGCCAAAGCTGCCGCCACCGACGCGGGCAGCAGCACTCGGTTGCCGTCAAAGAGGCGCTCAGCATCTTCGTGCAGATCGTTGGGCGGCAGTGCCAGCAGCGTCGTGGTGGCGCCGGGCTGTGCCTTGTCGACGGCATTGGCGACCGCGCCCAAGGCGATCCGGTCGAAGCTGCCGGCGCCGTCCTTGAAGGTGTCGCGTAAATTGCGGTCGACGCTGCTCCCGGTGCTCTGGCGCGGCACGACGACCTCGACACGGTCGCCGACGAGCGAGATCACGGCGAAGCTGCGCTGCGCCGCGACAGACGATGCGGCGCCCAGCAGCACGGCCGCAAGCAAAAATCGACGCGCCGCTTTCATCGCCGTGGGCCGTTCAGAAGTGGATGCCGCGCATCATCTGCGCCATCGCCACCGCTTCTGGCGACAGTGTCGGTTTGGCGGTCTTGTCGCCCTTGGCCGCAGCGCTGTCGGGGAACATGCGGAAGGTCGTGTTCATCACGATCTGCGTGACCCGCGGCGCCACGGCATTCATCAACTCGCCGAAGATGCCCAGCCGGGTGGCCACGCGCACCGGCTTGTCGACACAGGCCTGCACGATCATGTCGGCGGCCTCTTCGGGCATCAGCAGCGGCATGTTGTCGTAGATCTTCGTCGGCGCGGTCATCGGTGTGCGCACCAGCGGCATGTTGACGGTGGTGAAGGTCACGCCCTGGTCGGCAAACTCGCTCGACGCACATTGGGTCCAGGCGTCGAGCGCGGCCTTGCTCGCGACATAGGCCGAAAACCGGGGCGCGTTGACGAGCACGCTGATCGAGCTGATATTGACGATATGGCCGCGCTTCTTGGCGACCATGCCCGGCAGCAGCCCCATCGTGACGCGCAGCGCGCCAAAGTAGTTGAGCTGCATCGTGCGCTCGAAGTCATGAAAGCGCTCGTAGCTGGCTTCGATCGCACGCCGGATCGAACGGCCGGCGTTGTTGATCAGGAAGTCGACCCCGCCATGGGCTTCGGTCAGGGTCTTGATGAACTCGGCGCAGCTCACCTCGTCGGCGACGTCGACCGAATAGCTGAAGACCTGCGCGTCCTTGCCGGCATAGGCCTTGATCTCGTCGACCGCAACGCCGAGTTTGTCTGCCCCGCGCGCGCAGATGACCGTGATCGCGCCGGCTTCGGCAAAGCGACACGCCGCCGACAGGCCGATGCCCGACGAGCCGCCGGTGATCAGCACCACCTTGCCGCCGACGGTGCCCTTGAGGCTGCGGTCGATGAACAACGCCGGGTCGAGGTGGCGCTCCCAGTAGTCCCACAGCACCCAGGCGTAGTCGCGCAGGTTCGGGCACTCGATGCCGCTGCCCTTGAGCGCGGCGTCGGTCTCGCGGCGGTCAAAACGGGTCGGGTAGTTGACGAAGGTGAACATGTCCGGCGGCAGGCCAAGATCCTTGATCACTGCGTTGCGCACCCGGCGCACCGGCGCCAGCGCCATCATTCCCTTCTTCACGCTTTTCGGGATGAAGCCCAGCAGCGCGGCATTGATGAACAGGTTCATCTTCGGCGCATGCGCGGCACGGCTGAAGATGTCTAACACATCACCGACACGGTAGCCGGTGGGGTCGACGAGGTGGTAACACTTGCCGCTGGCGTGGAAGTGGTGGCTGATGTGGTCGAGCGCGGCGACGACAAAATCCACTGGCACGATATTGATGCGCCCACCCTCGAGGCCGACCGACGGGAACCACGGCGGCAGCAACTGGCGCATGCGCTGGATCAGCTTGAAGAAGTAATACGGCCCGTCGATCTTGTCCATCTCGCCGGTCTTGGAGTCACCGACCACCAGCGCCGGGCGGTACACCGTCCACGGCACCTTGCATTCCTTGCGCACGATCTTTTCGCTCTCGTGCTTGGTCATGAAATACGGGTGGTCCAGGCCTTCGGCCTCTTCGAACATGTCCTCGCGGAAGACACCTTCGTACAGGCCCGCCGAGGCGATGCTGCTGACCAGATGAAAGTGTTTGGCGTCGATGGCCTTGGCAAACTCGACGGCATTGCGCGTGCCTTCGACATTGACCTGCATCTGGCTCTCTTCGTCTGCGCTCAGGTCGTAGACCGCGGCCAAGTGGTAGAGGTGGTCGATCTGGCCCTTGAGCCCCTTGATCTCGTCGCTGGCCGCGCCGAGTTTTTTGCTCGTGAGGTCGCCATAGACGGGAACAGCACGGTTCTTGCCCACGCCCCAATAGCTCAGCAGGTCGGCAACCTTGCCTTCGCTTTCGCGCCGCAGCAGGAAATAAACCACCGAGCCGCGTCGCGCGAGCAGGGTCTTGACAAGACGTTTGCCGATGAAGCCGGTGGCGCCGGTCACAAAATACTGCATGCAGTCCTCCTGAAGTCGGGGCAAGTCGAGACGAACGGCCCATCGCCACATTCTTGTCCAAAGCGGCGCGCAAGCCGTCTGGCGCTAACCCTCAGGGGTGGCGCGGCCCGGGCAGCCGTCGCATCGGCCCGCGTACAGGCCCGCAAAGAGTCCAGCGTAGAGGCACGCCTCTAGCGTTTTAGGCTGCGCGCTCCAGGGGCGAACCCTATAGTCCATTTCACCGCAGCGGCCTGTTGCCGCAGCCTCTCGAACATCCCCCAAGAAAGGACCCACACCATGGTCAAGAAACTCCAGAAGATGGCTGACAAAAAATCCGCCTCGCCCGCCGGCCTGCTCGACAGCGCGCTGGCCGCTTCGGTCAAGGAGTCAGCGCAGCAGATCTGGCTCGCCGGCATGGGCGCGTTCAGCAAGGCGCAGGCCGAAGGTGGCAAGGTCTTTGAGGCCCTGATCAAGGAAGGCATGAACCTGCAGCGCAAGACCCAGGGCATCGCCGAAGACAAGATCAGCGAAGTCACCGGCAAGATGACCGCGATGGCCGGCGACGTGCAGGCCAAGGCCGGCCAGCATTGGGACAAGCTCGAAGCGATCTTCGAAGCGCGCACCGCCAAGGCGATGAACAAACTCGGCGTGCCCACGGCCAAGGACGTGAGCGAGCTGATCCAGCGGGTCGACGAACTCGCCGCCGCGGTCGCGAAGCTGTCGAAGGCCGCGCCGGCGAAAAAGGCCACCTCACCGGTGGCCAAAAAGGCCACCTCACCGGTGGCCAAGAAGGCTGTCGCGCCGGCCGCCAAGAAGCTGTTTGCTGCCAAGCGCGCGCCGCGCAAGGCCAGCGCCTGATCGGCGTCCGCCGGCGGACTACTACAGCGTGATCAAGGGCGCCTGACGGCGCCCTTTTTTTGCCTGCCAGCGGGTCAAGGGCCGCTGACGGCGCCCTTCTTTTGCCTGCCAGTGCGACCCTTCCCGCCTGACAAAGGAGCCCATGCCCTCACCCGTCGCCCCCCGCATCGGCTTGGCGCTGGCCGGTGGCGGCCCGCTTGGCGCGATCTATGAAATCGGCGCGCTGTGCGCGCTTGAAGAAGCCCTGCCTGGCGTCGATTTCAACGCGCTGCACGGTTATGTCGGTGTCTCCGCCGGCAGCTTCATCGCCGCCGGGCTGGCCAACGGGATGACGCCGCGTCAGCTCTGCACGGCTTTCATCGAGTCGCGCAGCGCCGACGATGTGGATGCGATCGACCCTTCGCTTTTCATCCGCCCGGCGTTTGCCGAATTTGCCCGCCGCGCGGCATCGCTGCCGCGCTTGGGCGTGCAGGCGGCCTACCAGTTGGCTTTCGGCGGCAGCTCGCTCCTCGCCGCTGCCGAACACCTGGGCCGGGCGCTGCCCGCCGGCCTGTTCAGCAACGCTCCGCTGGAGCGCCAGATGCAGCGGGTGCTCTCGGCACCCGGGCGCAGCAACAACTTCCGCCAACTCGCGCGCCGGCTGGTGCTGGTGGCCACCGACCTGGACAGCGGCGAGACCGCGCCCTTCGGCCTGCCCGGTTGGGATCATGTGCCGATCTCGCGCGCGATTGCCGCCAGCGCCGCGCTGCCCGGGTTGTTCCCGCCGGTGCCGATCGGAGGCCGCTGGTATGTCGACGGCGCGTTGAAAAAGACTCTGCATGCACGCGTGCTGCTCGACATGCAGCTCGATCTGGTGATCTGCCTGAACCCGCTGGTGCCCTTCGACGCCACGCACTCGCTGAGGCACAAGGTGCTGGGCAGCGCCGAGCAGCAGATTCCGCATATCGTCGACGGCGGCCTGGCGGTGGTGCTAAGCCAGACCTTCCGCACGCTGATCCATTCGCGGCTCGAGCTTGGCATGAAGGGTTACGAGACCAGCCATCCCGATACCGACATCCTGCTCTTCGAGCCCGACCATCGCGACCCTGCCATGTTCCTGGCCAACACCTTTGGCTACGCGCAGCGCCGGCGCCTGGCAGAACATGCTTACCAGCGCACCCGCGTCGACCTGCGCAGCCGGCGCAGCACGCTGCGCCGGCAACTCGCGCGGCATGGCCTGGGCATCGACGACGCGGTGCTCGACGATCAGCGGCGGCGGCTGGTCGCCAAGGTCAGCGCCGGCGCGCCGCGCAGCCGCGCCGCGATGGCCGTGCGCCGGCTCGACGAAGTGCTCGACGATCTTGAGCGCGCGCTGGCCTGATAGCGCCCCCAAGGCCGACGAAATACGTCGTCCGCCATCCGGCTTTTGTAGGCCGGATGGCCTTCGCCAGCCACAAAGCCCCTTTCGGGCCTTTGTGCGCGGGCTCAGCCCCACCGAGGGGGAATGAGCAAAGTGGCAAAGCCACATTTGCTCATGCACGCGTCAGGGCCGGACGGCGCTACAGGTAGCGCCGCTCCAGATGGGCCTTGAAGTGCGCCGGGTTCAGCGTTTCGCCGCTTGCGCGCAGCGCCAGCTCGTCGGTCGTCCAGCGGCTGCCCTGGCTCCAGATGTTGTCGCGCAGCCAGTCGAATACCGGCGCCAGATTGCCGGCTTCGATCTGCGCGTCGAGGTCGGGCATTCCTCGGCGCATCGTGGCAAACCACTGCGCCGCGAACATCGCGCCGAGTGAATAACAAGGGAAATAACCGAACAGCGCTTCGGGCCAGTGCACGTCCTGCAGCGGGCCGTCCTTGAAATTGCCACGCGTGTCGATGCCCAGCAACTCGGCCATCTTGGCGTCCCACAAGGCCGGGATGTCCTCGGGCTCGATGTCGCCTTCGACCAGCGGGCGTTCGATCTCGTAACGCAGGATGATGTGCGCCGGGTAGGTGACCTCGTCGGCATCGACACGGATCAGCCCCGGCTTGACACTTGTCATCAGTCGATGCAGGTTGCCGGCCGCGAACGCCGGCTGGTCGCCAAAAGCTCGGGCCACCAGCGGCGCCAACTGGCGCACAAAACCCGGGTGGCGGCCGAGCTGCATCTCAAAGCTCAAACTCTGGCTTTCATGCACCGCCATCGAGCGCGCGTCGGCCACCGGCTGGCCAAGCCAGTCGCGGGGCAGGTTCTGCTCGTAGCGGCCATGGCCGGTTTCGTGCACCGTGCCCATCAGGCTGCCGAGAAATTCGTCGTCGCGAAAGCGTGTCGTCATGCGCACGTCTTCGGGCACGCCGCCGCAGAACGGGTGCGTGCTGACGTCCAGGCGCCCGGCGTCGAAATCAAACCCGAGCAGGCGCATGACCTGGTCGCACAGCGCGCGTTGCGCCGCGACCGGGAACGGCCCCACCAGCTGCACCAGCGGCTCAACCATCGACTGCGCGGTCTGTGTGTC